>JAHEHQ010000207.1 GCA_024644505.1 Gammaproteobacteria bacterium | reverse complement strand
GCCGCCCCCGGGCGATGTGTACTGGTGGAGTGTATTACCCTGTGGCTGTCCAATCTCATGCTGATGGATTCCGGGGAACATTTCGATGAACAGCGCGGGGCATTACTCGAACTGTTCCCAAAGCTGTCCGGCAGACTTATCATCGTCAGTAACGAGGTGGGAATGGGGATCGTCCCGATGGGAGAACTGTCCCGCAGATTTCAGGACGAAGCCGGACGTTTGAATCAATCCCTGGCGGCCGGATGTGATCGGGTGATACTGACGGTGGCGGGGATTCCCCAAGTATTGAAGGGTGAACGATTGTGACCCCAGCCTGGCTTTCGGACAGCATCAGATCCGTGGATCCGAAATGGGCTGAAAGGGCCCTCGAACACCAGGCGCAGCTTACCAAGCCCCCCGGATCCCTGGGTCGCCTGGAGGAGGTGGCGGTGCGGCTGTCAGCACTCCAGGGCCGGGAGCGGCCGGCCGCAGACCGGGTTCATGTGACTGTCTTTGCGGCAGACCACGGGGTAGCCCTGGAGGGCGTTTCCGCTTTTCCCCAGGAAGTGACTTCTCAGATGCTGGATAACTTCGTCAGGGGCGGAGCCGCCATCAGCGTGATGAGCCGGTCCATGGGCGCGAGTCTGGAAATCGTCGATGTGGGAACCGCGGCCGGTGGCACGGATCGTCCGGGAGTGCGCAATCATCGGGTCGGGAAGGGCACCGCCAACATCCGCACACAGGATGCCATGAGCGAGGCCCAGCTGGAGCGAGCACTCCAGGCGGGGAGGGAGGCCGCGGAACGCGCCTCGCAGGCCGGGTGTGATCTGTTCATCGGGGGCGATATGGGTATTGCGAACACGACCTCCGCGACTGCTTTGGCCTGTGCCCTGCTGTCGGCTGATCCCAAGACCCTTGCCGGCCCGGGGACCGGCCTGAATCCTGCGGGTGTCATGCACAAGGCAACAGTGATCAAGGATGCCCTGGACAGGTGTATGGGAGCGGGTGGTCGACCGCTTGAAGTGCTGCGCTGTCTCGGGGGGTTTGAGATCGCTGCCCTTACCGGTGCCTTTATCCGGGCGGCCCAATTGGGCCTGCCGGTACTGGTCGATGGATTTATCACCACCGCCGCTGCACTGGTTGCAGTGAGGCACGATCAGTCGGTTGGATCCTGGTTGTTGTTCTCCCATCAATCTTCGGAGCCGGGGCATGGAGAGATGCTGAAGGCCCTGAAGTCCAGACCCTTGCTCGATCTTTCCCTGCGGCTTGGTGAAGGCAGCGGAGCTGCCGCTGCGGTACCCTTGCTGAGATTGGCCTGTTCGCTGCACAACGAAATGGCCACCTTTGCCGAGGCCGGCATCTCGGAGGGTTGAGATATGTCGGAAGACACTACAGTAATCGATCTCATACGCCACGGTGAACCGGAGGGAGGGGTCAGGATTCGCGGTTCCAGGGACGATCCCCTGAGCGATACCGGCTGGTCCCAGATGTGGTCGGCGGTGGGTCAGGCTAACCCCTGGCATGAGATCGTTTCCTCACCCCTGAGCCGCTGCTCTGCCTTTGCAAGAAAACTGGGCGAGCGTCTCGAACTCTCGGTGCATGAGGAGAGCCGCCTCCGGGAGATCGGCTTTGGGGACTGGGAGGGTGCCGATCCGGTTGAGCTTTATGAAAGCGTGCCGGAGGCGGTGAACAACTTCTGGTCGGATCCTGCGGCCCATCCACCACCGGGCGGCGAGCCGTTTGGTCAGTTTGAGGAACGGGTTGTGGCGGCGCTGAGATCCGTTATGGATAAGCACAGTGGCAGGCATGTGCTCGTGGTCTGTCACGGCGGCGTGATCCGTATGCTGGTGGCCCATGTACTGGGTATGCCGCCGGCCAATATGTTCAGGATGGAGGTGCCCTATGCCGCTGTGAGCCGGATCCAGGTTCAGGAGGGAATCGCCAGGCTCGTCTTTCACTGCGGGAAACTGTGAATGAAATTTACCCGTGAGTTGGCTGTCGCGGTTCAGTTTCTCACCCGTATACCCGTCCCTTCGTCCGCTGTTCTGGCCGAGGCCGAAACCCAGGGTCGGTCGGTGCTTTACTATCCCCTCGTCGGTGCGCTTATCGGGGGACTGCTGTGTGTCCTGTTCTATTCAATGGGAGGAGATGCGGGCATTCTGCGGGCGGCCCTGATCCTGACACTGTGGGTTGGGGTTACCGGGGCGCTGCATATAGACGGCCTGGCAGATCTGGCCGACGGGTGGGTCGGTGGCCACGGGGACCGGGAGCGGACCCTGGAGATCATGAAAGACAGCCGCAGCGGCCCGGTGGCCGTGGTCTTAGTGACGCTGCTGCTTCTGGTGAAGTTTGCGGCCCTGGATGTATTGGTCGGACGCGGAGTATGGTCCGCGCTGTTGCTGGTGCCGGTGATCGGTCGGGCGGGGTTGGTGGCAGCACTCTGTTATCTGCCTTATGCCAGGCCCGGAGGTATCGGAGAAGTGCTGGCGAACCATCTGCCCCGGGATCGTGCCGGTCGGGTACTGGCCGCATCGGCACTGTTATTACCGTTGTTCTGGGGCTGGGTGGGACTCCTGATCCTGTTGCTGATTACCGGTTTCTTCCTGTTACTGCGACAGGCCCTGAACAATCGCCTGGGTGGTATCACCGGCGATGCAGCCGGGGCGGTTTGTGAATTGTTGGAGGCGGTGGCGTTAGTTTTTCTGGTGTTGCTCGTAAACTGATTTGGCACTGGGCGCCAGGTACCAGCCACCAGTCACTGGTCGGGTCGCTGTGAACCGCCCAGTTCCCAGGTCATCTCGAAGGCTTCCACCGCCGATGTCTTGTCTTCCCGTATTCTGATGCCGTAGGCTTTTTCGAGGTTATCCGGGGTGAGAACGGATTTGGGATCGCCGGTGGCCAGGGTTTTCCCATCAAGGAGCAATTGCAGCCGGTCGCAATAGTGGGCGGCGAGTCGCAGGTCGTGCAAAACCACCACGACGGAGCCGCCCTGTCCGCAGTGCATTTTCAAAAGGTCCATCATCTCCAGCTGGTGAGAGGGGTCGAGCGCCGCCACGGGTTCGTCGGCCAGCAGGACCTCTGGTTCCACAGTCAGGGCCCGTGCCAAAAGCACACGGGCTTTTTCACCCCCCGAAAGAGTGGGGAAGGAGCGATCAGTTAATCCGGATAATCCTGTCTGATCGAGTACCCGTTGTATGACACGATCGTCTTCCTCTCCGGGCTTCTGCCAGGTACCCAGATGGGGCAAACGACCCAATGCGACGATGCGCTCCACGCTGACGGGCCAGTGGGCGGTGCCCTCCTGGGTCAGATAGGCAATCTTTCGACCTCGTTCGGATTGAGACAGGTTTGCCAGGGGTTGTCCGTCTGCCAGCAGTTTTTCCCTGGGTGGTGTGAGTATTCCCGCGATAAGCCGCAGCAGGGTGGTCTTGCCTGCACCGTTCGGGCCGATCAGACCCAGCATCTCTCCTTCCCGCACTTCAATTGAGACACCCTTGAGAATGGCTTGACCACCCAATTGCTGATGAAGATCTTTGGCTTCGAGTCTCATGGCTGCCAGCGTCGGCTTTTGAGGATCAGATGCAGAAAGAACGGTGCGCCTACCAGAGAGGTGAGAACCCCCACTTTGATTTCCGTGCCCGCGGGAAACAGCCGCACCGCAATGTCGGCGGCCAGCAGCAGAATGGCCCCGCCGATGGCGCTGGCGGTTAACAGCCGGCCCGGCTGGAAACCGACCAGGGGACGCAGCAGGTGAGGGACCACCAGGCCCACGAAACCGATGGCACCGGTAACCGAAACGGCGGAACCCAACGCGATGGCGGTTGCCAGAAATATGCGCCAGCGCAGGCGGGGCAGATGAATGCCCATGGTGGTGGCCGTATCCTCACCGAGGGTTAGGGCATCCAGCGCCCGCCCGGTGCCCGTGAGCAGAAACCAGCCCAGCAGGGTACCGGGCAGCATGACCCAGAAATCATTCATGCTTCCGTGGGCGATGGAGCCCAGCATCCAGAGCACCATCTCTTTTACCGCGTAGGGGCTGGGTGCGAGGTTCAGGAGCAGTGAGATGAGGGAAAGTGACAGGGTATTGATGGCCACTCCGGCCAGGATGAGCGTGGTGCTGCCGCTGTCCCGGCCGGCAAGCAGGTACACCATCAGGGTGGCCAGCAGTGAACCGAGCATGCCGCCGAACGGCAGTGCCAGCCAGAAGACGGCGCTCCAGCCGGAATACAGCACGATAACAGTCCCCAGGGCGGCACCGCTGGCGCTGCCGATAAGCCCGGGGCTTGCCAGGGGGTTACGCAACAGTCCCTGCATGGCCGCGCCGCAAACGCCCAGAGTTGCCCCGGTGATCAAGGCTATAAGCGCCCGCGGCAGGCGTACCTCCGTGAGGATCAACGAGATAATCGAAGGGTCCCGGTTGATGGAATCCACTACGGCCTGCATCACGGGCACGGGGTTCGATCCCACGAACAGCGAGAGCAGAAACAGGCCGGCCAGTACGCACCCTAGGATCAGATTGAGTCTCAGTTGCCCGCGTGTATCCATGTCAGGGGTAGGGGGGACGACTGTCGGCCAGGATCTCTATGGCATCAGCGATCATGGGTCCGCCGCAGATCCAGTATCTGTAGGGTATCTCGATCATTGGCCTGCCCCCGGTTATCCGGTTCAGGGCAGGATGACTGAGTCGACGCTGGGCCACCGAATATGTCCCCGGTGCATAGGCGGAAGTAAACAGCCGATCGGGCACGGCTGCGAGCAGGGACTCCAGTTCGATGTTCCCGTAGCCGTTGACCCCCAGTTCCCTGGACAGGTTGCGCCATCCTGCATGACTCAGTGCCGTGTCCTGAAGCGTATCCCGACCGCTGGTATAACCCCTGGGCTGGTAGAAAACGGCTTTGGGACGAGCGGGAGGCAGACGGTCCGCAATCTGTTGGATTCGCAGATCCATCTCGGAGATAAGTTTCTCGCCCTTTGCCTGGTTGCCGAGCAGCCCGGCCACCAACCGGATATTGCGCCGGATACCTTCCAGATCGAAGCTGTTGGGCACAATCTCAACCCTCAGACCGAAGTGTTTCAGCAACCTGATAAAGGAGGGTGAGGTAAAGCCCTCCGCCAGGATCAGATCCGGTTCGAGCAGCAGCAACTGCTCAAGTTTGGCATCGTTGACGGGATACGGGGCGGCCTTGCCAGCCATGTAGGAACTGTTTGGTTCCAGGGACAGGCGGCTGACTGATGCTATCTGCTCCGGGCGGGCGAGCAACAGTAACAGCTGGTCACTGCACAAGTTGATGGAAACCACCCGCATCGGAGGTTCGGCAAATAATGCCGGGGT
>JAHEHQ010000206.1 GCA_024644505.1 Gammaproteobacteria bacterium | reverse complement strand
TGCAGGCAGGTCTGGTGTTGGGATTGCTGGCCGTCGTATGGCAGTTCCTGCAGCATGATGACCCGGTGGCTGCCTGGAGCGAGATGCTTCAGCCGATCATCAGCTCCATGGTCGAGTCTCAGATGCTGGATCAGGCCCATGAGCAGGACTTTCTGTCCATCATGTCTTACTGGGCGGCGAGGCTGGTTGGATTTGGCTTCTTCCTCCAGACATGGGTTTCCCTGCTGGTGGGGCGCTGGTGGCAGGCCGCACTCTACAACCCGGGCGGGTTCAGAAGTGAATTCCATCAGCTCAGGCTGAACAGAGTGCTGGCGATGGTTACGGTTGTGCTGATGCTGCCCAATCTGCTGGGTGGCGATTCGAGCTGGACGTTTCTGGACAGTATCGTCTGGTTGCTTTTGGCGGGATGGTTTCTTGCGGGGCTGGCGACGGTACATGGTGTGGTTGGCCTGATCGGGGGCAATGTCTTCTGGCTCGTTGGAGTTTATATGCTGCTGTTGATTACCATGATCCACACGATGATGGTGTTGGCGACAGTGGCGATTTTCGATACTTGGTTTGATTTCAGGGCGCGCCTTAGGTCGAGAATAGGCTCCGGCCGGGCGGACTGAGGCTCTAAATTCAGAGATAGGGGTTAAAACTATGGATGTCATTCTGCTGGAGAAGGTCGATAATCTTGGTGGTCTTGGAGATAAGGTCGACGTAAGACCCGGATATGGAAGAAATTACCTGATTCCTTCCGGCAAGGCGGTGGCCGCCACCAAGGCCAATCTGGAAGTGTTCGAGGCCCGTCGCGCGGAACTCGAGCAGCAGGCGAAAGAGGCACTGTCTGCCGCGGAGGCCCGAAAGGCCGGTTTCGAAACCCTGCCGCTGGTCACGATTGCCCGCAAAGCCGGGGATGAGGGCCGCCTGTTCGGTTCCGTGGGCACCTCGGATATTGCGGAGGCGGTTACCGCCGCCGGCATCGAGCTGGCCAAAAAGGAAGTCCGACTGCCTGACGGACCTTTCCACACGACAGGGGAATTCGAGATACAGGTCCACCTGCACAGCGACGTGGACGCAGTCGTGAAACTTGCCATCGTTCCCGAAGCCTGATCCCGGATTTCAGGCTCATACCCGGGCGCCGGACAAGGCCGGATTCCTGACGGGTACTTCATCAATATCACATTGGCGGAGTACTGAGTACCGGTCGGCATTTTCCCCGCGACCGGGTTTTCTGCGAGAGCGGTTATCGCGTATGCTTTACCCAAGGGGGCAGTTAGCCCCTGACGGGTGATACTCCCAGTGACGGTTCTTTCCCGGCAGGGTGATCCCGCGACTCCGGAGCTATCCGTAATGCAAGAACCGGTCATACCAACAGAAGCTGAACCCAGATTGTCTGATATCGATTCCCTGCGGGTGCCACCCCATTCCATACAGGCCGAACAGTCTGTGCTGGGGGGGCTGATGCTCGACAATCAGTCGTGGGACCAGGTTGCTGACCGGATTGGAGAGCAGGATTTCTACCGGCGCGAACACCGCCTGATATTCCGGTCGGTGGTGTCGCTCGCGGAGAAAAGTCAGCCTTTCGACGTCATCACTCTCTCGGAAGAACTGGAGAGCCATAACACCCTTTCGGATGCCGGCGGCCTGGCCTATCTGGGCAGCCTGGCGAAAGACACCCCCAGCGCGGCCAACATTCGCGCCTATGCGGACATCGTGCGGGAGCATTCGGTGCTGCGACAGCTCATCCGTGTGGGCACAGAGATAGCGGACAGCGGCTTCAACACCGAGGGTAACAGCAGCACCGACCTGCTCGACACCGCCGAACGGAAGGTGTTCGAGATCGCGGAGCAGGGTGCCCGGGGCGGGGGTGGGTTCGAGCCCATTAAATCCCTGCTCACCAAGGCGGTCGACCGGATAGAGACCCTGTTTGAAAAAGACGACCCCATTACCGGTTTGAGCACAGGTTTTACCGATCTCGACAAGATGACCTCAGGCCTGCAGCCGGCAGACCTGGTCATCATCGCCGGCAGACCCTCCATGGGCAAGACGGCATTGTCCATGAATATCGCTGAAAACATTGCCATCAATTCCGGCAAGCCCGTTGCGGTTTTCAGCATGGAGATGCCCGGTGAATCCCTGGCCATGCGCATGATGTCCTCGCTCGGGCGCATCGATCAGCATCGGGTGCGTACCGGCAGTCTCGAAGATGACGAATGGCCCCGGCTGACGTCTGCGGTAAGCATCCTCGCCGAAGCCAGGATGCACATCGATGATACCCCGGCCCTGAGTCCCACCGAGGTGAGGGCGCGCGCACGCCGGCTCATGCGGGAGGAAGGCGAACTGGGCTTGATTATGGTGGATTACCTGCAGTTGATGCAGGTGTCGGGCTCGGCGGAGAACCGCACCAATGAGATATCCATCATTTCCCGCTCCCTGAAGGCGCTGGCCAAGGAACTCAACGTGCCCGTGGTCGCCCTGTCCCAGCTCAACAGGAGTCTGGAGCAGCGCACCAACAAGCGCCCGATCATGTCGGATCTGAGGGAGTCGGGGGCCATCGAGCAGGATGCGGACCTGGTACTGTTCATTTACCGGGACGAGGTCTACAACGAGGAGAGCCCCGACAAGGGTATGGCGGAGATCATCATCGGCAAGCAGCGAAACGGCCCCATCGGAACCCTCAAGCTCACGTTTCTCGGCCAGTACACCAAGTTCGAAAACTTTATCGACAATGTATACGGTGACGACGGTTATTAGGGCCGGCGAATTCTGATGGGACCCAGCGCGCTCATCGATCTTTCAGCCCTCCGGCATAATCTCCAGTGCGCCCGGGAAGCCGCGCCCGACAGCAAGGTGATCGCCGTCATCAAGGCCGACGCCTACGGTCACGGAATGTTCAGGGCTGCAGGGGCGCTGGAATCGGCGGACGCCTTCGCTGTCGCCAGGGTGGTTGAGGGCATCAGCCTGCGGGAGGCCGGGTTCGATAAGGACATACTGGTGTTGGAGGGTTGCTTCGACGGTGCGGAACTGTCGGCGGCATCCCGGCACCGGCTGGAGCTGGCCATCAACCAGCCGGGGCAGCTCGATATGCTCGAACAGGCGGCCCTTCCGGGCACCGTTCGCTGTTGGCTGAAACTGGACACCGGGATGCACCGGCTGGGCTTCCAGGTATCTGCGGCCGAAGAGGCCTACCGGCGCCTGCTGGCATGCGATAACGTGCATCGCGAGTTGAGGCTCATGACCCATCTGGCCAACGCGGATGACCTGAAGGACGACGCCAGTCGGATGCAGATCAGCGAGTTCATTCCCCTTGAAGAGGCCTTTGGCGTACCGGCCAGCATAGCCAACTCCGCCGCCATTCTCGGATGGCCCGAGAGTCACAGGGAGTGGAACCGCCCCGGCATCATGCTTTACGGTGCCTCCCCCATGATCGGTGGGCGGGCGGTGAACCACGGACTCAGGCCCGTGATGACACTCTCCAGTCATCTCATCGCCGTCAATCATTATGCCAAAGGCGCGGCACTGGGATACGGCGGCAGTTGGCGCTGTCCCGAGGCGATGCCCGTGGGTGTGGTTGCCATCGGATATGGCGACGGCTATCCCCGGCATGCCCGGGCGGGTACGCCCGTACTCCTGAACGGAAAACGGGTTCCGCTGGTGGGGCGTGTCTCCATGGACATGATAAGCCTGGATCTGCGCACCCAGCCCGATGCCCGGCCGGGGGATCCGGTTGTGCTCTGGGGCCAGGGGCTGCCATCGGAAGAGATCGCCGAGTGCGCGCAGACGATCTCTTATGAACTCTTTTGCGGGGTCACCAGCCGTGTTCCGTTCAGGGAGTCCGCGTGAGTCGGGCCGGCAGCGGCAAAACCGCTTATGTCTGTTCGGGATGTGGAGCCTCTTTTCCCAAGTGGGCCGGACAGTGCCCGGAATGCCGGTCCTGGAATACCCTGACGGAATCCCTGACACCCGCGGCCCCCCTGCGTAACCCGCGCTTCGACGGCTACGCGGGGGAGGCCGGTCAGAACCGGGTGCGGGTGCTTTCGGAAATCAGCACCGAGGAACGCAGCAGTGCGCCGACGGGAATAGGCGAGCTCGATCGTGTACTGGGTGGCGGCCTGGTCCCGGGTTCGGTGGTGCTCATCGGCGGGGATCCCGGTATCGGCAAGTCCACACTGCTGATTCAGGCGCTGACGACACTCTCCGGTTCCCTGTCCGCGCTCTATGTAAGCGGGGAAGAATCGCCGGAGCAGATAAGCCTGCGAGCCCGTCGTCTTGGCCTGCCCGGGGATAAGCTGGGACTGTTGGCCGAGACCTGCGTGGAGCGCATCCTGGCGTTGACGCGAAGCGATCCGCCGGCGGTGATGGTGATCGATTCGATCCAGACGATCTATACCGAGCAGCTGCAATCCGCACCGGGCTCGGTTGCCCAGGTCAGGGAGTCCGCTGCCCAGCTGGTTAGATTTGCCAAGCAGCGGGGAACCATCGTATTTCTCGTCGGGCATGTCACCAAGGAAGGTGCGCTTGCCGGTCCCCGGGTCCTGGAGCATATGGTCGATACGGTACTCTACTTCGAAGGGGAATCCGGCAGTCAGCTGCGTCTTGTCCGCACCATGAAAAACCGTTTCGGGGCGGTCAACGAACTGGGCGTTTTTGCCATGACGGACCGGGGCCTGAAAGAGGTGAGCAACCCTTCGGCAATTTTCCTCTCGCGCCACGAACAGGAGGTGTCCGGCAGTATCGTGCTCGTGACCCGGGAAGGGAGCCGCCCACTCCTGGTGGAAGTGCAGGCGCTGGTGGACGGGAGCTCACTCTCCAATCCCCGGCGCATCACGCTGGGGCTCGAGCAGAATCGTCTGTCCATGCTGTTGGCGGTCCTGCACAGGCACTGCGGTATTGCCATGTTCGATCAGGATGTCTACGTAAACGTCGTCGGCGGCGTGCGGATTACGGAGACCGCAGCCGATCTTCCGGTTCTGCTGGCGGCGCTATCCAGTTTTCGTGACCGGAACATACCAAGGGAACTGGTGGCGTTCGGCGAGGTGGGCCTGGCCGGCGAAATCAGGCCGGTGCCCAACGGACAGGAGCGGTTGCGCGAGGCAGCCAAACACGGATTCCGGCAGGCCATCGTGCCCAAGGCCAATAAGCCAAAGCAGGGGATCGATGGACTGGAAGTGGTTGCGGTTGACCGGCTGTCGGAAATACTGGATGCGTTCTAGCTCAAAGCTACCCGAGTGCGTCGAGTTCCCTCTCCAGCAGCTGTTGATCTCCCAGATTGAGTTCCACCAGACGCTTGAGATGGGACACGCTTTCCAGATCGATCTCCTCGCACCGCAGGC
>JAHEHQ010000205.1 GCA_024644505.1 Gammaproteobacteria bacterium | reverse complement strand
ACGGCTTATCCGCAATCACCGTCATCTGATAGACGACAAGTTCCGCAGCAGCCTGCAGGCCCGCAGCCTGTTCATGGAGATCCTGCGCCAGCCCCGGGGTGTAACGGACGAACTGCGCCGGATGAACCGCTACGGTGTCCTGTCCAGGTATATCCCCGCTTTCGGAAATATCGTGGGTCGTATGCAGTACGACCTCTTTCACGTCTACACCGTAGACGAACACACCCTGTTCGTCATCCGCAATCTGCGGCGCTTCATGGTGAACGAACTCCGTCAGGAATTTCCGCTCTGCAACGACATCATGGAGAGGCTGCCCAAGCCGGAGCTGTTGTTCCTGGCCGCGCTTTTTCACGACATCGCCAAGGGCCGCGGCGGGGACCATTCGAGATTGGGCGCCGAGGATGCCTGGAGATTCTGCAAGCTGCACGATCTGAGTGATTACGACAGCAACCTGGTCTCCTGGCTCGTGGAAAACCATCTGCTGCTCTCCAAGACCGCCCAGCGCAGGGATATCAGCGATCCCGAGGTGATCAGGGAATTCTCGGAAGCCATGGGAAGCCTCGTCAGGCTGGATTATCTGTACCTGCTGACGGTCGCCGACATTCGAGCGACGGCACCGAAGAAATGGAACAACTGGAAAAACTCTCTGTTGAGGGAGCTTTATCATGCCAGTAAACAGGCGCTGTTGCGCGGGCTGGAAAATCCTCAGGATCGGGACGAGATCGTCCAGAACAAACAGGCCGGAGCCCTCCACTTCCTCAAATCCGAGGGCGTGAATTCCGACAGGGCGATCTCTCTCTGGCTCTCCCTGAGCCTGGATTACTTCCTCTATCACACCTGGGAGGAGATCGCCTGGCAGACCAAGATCGTGCTCGCCGCCAAACCGGAAGAACTGCCCCTGGTGCTCATCCGCAGATCCACCACCCGGGGAGGCACTGAAATATTCCTGTACAGCGAAGACAGGGATAAGCTCTTCGCGTTCACCACCAGTCTGCTGGATCAACTGGGCCTGAATATCGTGGGCGCCCGGCTCGAGACCGCAGACACGGGCTATACCCTCAACAGCTATCTGGTGCTCGAACAGGACGGAGAGCTGGTGGAAGACTCCGAGAGAAAGGGCGAGATTCAGGAGAGACTTCAAAGCGCCCTGAAAGATCCCAATGCCCTGGACCGGGGGGTATCACGCCGTATCCCCAGACAACTGAAGCACTTTTCCACACCCACCCGTATCGATTTCGGCCAGGACGAGGCCAACCAGCGCACCATCATGAAACTGGTCACCGACGATCGTCCCGGCCTGCTGTCCCAGATCGGCTATGCCTTCAGCGATTGCGGTGTAAGGCTGATCAAGGCAAAGATCGCCACTATCGGAGCCGAGGCCCAGGACAGATTCTTTATCACCGATCTCAACAACCTGCCGTTGTCCGAGCCCTCTCAATTCGACTGCGTGGAGCAAACCATTCGGCAGCGCCTGGAGGGAAAGACGTCGCCCTAGTGTGCTGAGTCAGAATCGCCTGCAGGAGCGGGCTCGCCGGCGAAATGCCAGCAATGTCTTCGCGGACAAGCCCGCGCCTGCGGACAGATTGAGATTGGCGCAAGGCTAAGGTGCCATCCGGGCTGCGAGGCTGGCTGTTGGCCGAATGAATTCGGCCCTACAAGGCTAACTTACCTACCTCACTTACGGATGAGCGGAGCCGTAGGGTCGGGTTTATTCGACCATTGGTGTTGATGCAGATCAACTTCAGAAGTTTGTTTTTTTAGTATATTAGCATTAACTTCGATTCCGCGCTGTCCAACAATCCAGTGACACCCGGCAGTTGGGGTCGCAGTACCCGTCACAACCGTCATTCCGATTACCGGTAAAAGACCGGATCAGGAGAGACAACATGAGATTCCGGTTTCCATTGATTGCAGGCGTGCTGGCGACGGCGATCGTCAGTTTTTCAAGCCCTGGCGACGAGAACCGGGCGGTCTCCCCCGAATCCCCGGGGAGCGACCGTTACCAGAGCTATCTGGATGCAGTCAGGGCGCAGCGGTTGAGTGCCATGGAGGCCCGCCGAAACGCCATGCGGGAGGCCGCGGAGAGCCATCGTAAAATGGTGGACCCCTGGGGCGAGTCCTACCGCCAGAGCATGGAAGAGCGCACGCAACGACATCAACAGGAAAGCCAGGCGCAGCGGGAACAGATGGAAAAACTCAGGGCCGAGCGCAAGAAACACCTGCTCTCCAGGAACCCGCCAGGCTATTGGGACAACTCCTGGTATTATTGGGGTTACTGAACGAGTCTTCCAAACGTGATCAGGCTATACGGAATTCCCAACTGCGACGCCATGAAGAATGCCCGCAAGTGGTTGGCTGACCAACGCATCGCCCACGAGTTCCATGATTTCAAGAAAAAGGGCTTGGAGCAGAGCATACTGCTCACCTGGATCGATGCGGTGGGCTGGGAAACCCTTCTGAATCGGCGCGGTATGATGTGGCGCAAGCTGGACCCGCGGCTGAAGCAGGATATGGACAAAAAGACGGCGATCTCGGTGATGCTGGACACCCCAACGATCATCAAGCGCCCGGTGCTGGATCTCGATGGCTCGATCCATGTCGGTTTTTCCGAGTCAGAATACAGAAAGCTTTTCGATCGGACCTGACAAATCCACCCCGGCATGGCGAGCTTCCTTCGCCCCCCACCGGACTTTCGCTGTATAATGTGCGCCGTTTTTTCCATTCGGTCACAAAATCCCAGAAAATCTCCAAGGCGTAACATGATCAGAATCAATGAGAACTATCTGAAGCTTCAGGCCTCTTACCTTTTTTCGGATATCGCCAAGCGCGTAGCCGCCCATCAGCAGGCCCATCCCGACGAGAAGCTGATCAAACTGGGTATCGGCGACGTCACCCGCGCCCTGCCCGACGCCTGCATCGGGGCTCTCCACAAAGCGGTGGACGAAATGGCCAGCGACGACAGCTTCCGCGGATACGGTCCGGAGCAGGGTTACGACTTCCTGCGTGAAGTCATCGCCAGGGAGGACTTCCAGACCCGCGGCTGTCATATCGAGGCGGAGGAGATCTTTGTCAGCGACGGTGCCAAATGCGATTCCGGCAATTTCCAGGAGATATTCTCGACCGACATCACCGTGGCCATCCCCGATCCTGTTTACCCCGTCTATGTCGACACCAACGTGATGGCGGGCCGCACCGGTGAATCCGCGGACGGCCGCTATCAGGGCCTGGTATATCTGGAGGGCACCCGGGAGAACGGCTTCATTCCCGACCTTCCCCGTCAACCGGTCGACCTGATCTATCTGTGCTTTCCCAACAATCCCACGGGGGCCATGGCGACGAAAGAGCAGCTGAAACAGTGGGTGGACTTCGCCCGCGACAACAAGGCGCTGATTCTCTACGATGCCGCCTACGAGGCGTTCGTACAGGACCCGGGCCTGCCCCGCTCCATATACGAAATCGAAGGTGGGCGAGAGGTTGCCATCGAATTCCGCAGTTTTTCGAAAACCGCGGGCTTTACCGGTACGCGCTGCGCCTATACGGTGGTTCCGCGCGAATGTATGGCCTATACCGGTTCGGGAGAAGCCACCGCCGTGCACGCACTTTGGAACCGCCGCCACACCACCAAATTCAACAGCGTCTCCTATCCGGTACAGCGGGCCGCGGAGGCCGTCTACAGTCCGGAAGGCAAGACCCAGGTCCGGGAACTGATCGCCTATTACCTGAACAACGCCAGGTATATCCGGGAACAGATGGAGGCATTGGGTTATGAATGCATCGGCGGGCGAAACTCCCCCTATATCTGGATCGACGGCAAGAGCGACTCCTGGGAGTTCTTCGACCTTCTGCTCACCAAGGCCGGAGTCGTCTGCACACCGGGGGCGGGATTCGGAAAGTGCGGAGAGGGTTATATCCGGATCAGCGCCTTCAACAGCCTGGAAAACGTCGAGGAAGCCATGTCAAGAATCAGTCGGAGCCTTTGATGCCAATATCGGCCGCATTTGAAAAACGCCTCTCTCCCCGACTTCGGGATATCGTGGCACATTACGGAACCCCGTTTCACCTGTATGACGAAGCGGGGATCCGTGAAACGGGTGAAGCACTCAAGCAGGCGTTCCAGGGCTTCGACGGTTTCATGGAGTACTATGCGGTCAAGGCCCTGCCGAATCCGCGCATCCTGCAGATCCTGCAATCCATGGGCTTTGGCTTCGATTGCAGCTCGATTGCGGAATTGAAGCTGAGCAGACAGCTGGGTGCCCGGAGTGAAGACATCATGTTCACCTCCACCAATACCAGCAGGGCCGAATTCGAGGCCGCCGCCGATGCAGGGGGTTGCGTGCTCAACCTGGACGACATCTCGCTGATCCCCAAGGTTCCGGTGATGCCGGAGCTGATCTGCTTTCGCTACAATCCCGGGCCCAGGAGAACCGGCAACGAGATCATAGGGAATCCAGCCGAATCCAAGTACGGCCTGGCCCACGACCAGTTGACGGATGCCTACCGCGCCGCCAGGGACCGGGGAGCCTGTCGTTTCGGCCTGCACACCATGCTGGTCTCCAACGAGCGCGAACAGGCGTACATGGTGGAAACGGCACAGATGCTCCTGGAACGGGTCGAACAGATTTCCGCCGATCTGGGCATCAGTTTCGAGTTCATCAATATCGGCGGCGGTCTGGGCATCCCCTACGAGCCCGGGGAAGAGACCCTGGATATCCGGTCCATGGCCGCCGGAATCAGCGAAGTGTTTGATAAGTTCCGGGACCGAAACGGCTATGTGCCAAAGCTGTACATGGAAAGCGGCCGGTACATGACCGGACCACACGGCGTCCTGGTGACCAGCGCCATCAACCGCAAGGAAATCTACCGCACCTATATCGGCGTGGACGCCTGCATGTCTGCCCTGATGCGGCCCGGCATGTACGGCGCCTACCACCACATCACGGTGGCAGGCAAAGAGGGGGGGCAGGAAACCGTGGACGTGGTCGGTTCCCTGTGCGAGAACAACGACAAATTCGCCATCCAGAGGGCACTGCCCGTTATCGAGGAAGGGGATCTGGTGCTAATACACGATACGGGGGCCCACGCGCTTGCGATGGGCTTCAATTACAACGGCAAGCTGCGTCCCAAGGAGCTGTTGCTGCGATCGGACGGCAGCGTGGAACTGATCCGGCGGGCGGAGACCCTGGATGATTATTTCCGCACCCTGGATTTTGAAGAAGACGTGATGCACGTCGGTCCCTGAGGAACAAGATCAATGGGACCAGACTCGACACGAAAAAAAAGCCTCACACCGAAGGGGATCAATGGGGTCAGACTCGATTGATTACTCTG
>JAHEHQ010000204.1 GCA_024644505.1 Gammaproteobacteria bacterium | reverse complement strand
TAACTGACCAGCGTTTCCCCGTCTCTCAGCCAGGCACCAGCCGATCTCAGGAACGGAGCCTCACCCGAGAAGCTGGTGAGCAGGTACTGGCGCAACACCAGTTCCCTGTCTTCGAGCCGGGCCATACCCAAAAGGAACACCAGGGTCCCGCTGCCTCCCGACAGGCCGGTGGTCTCGGTGTCCACGAACAACAGCCGGTCTGCGTCAATATCCTGCATGCCCGGCAGAGCAAGGGGGTCCTGCCTGATGATTTCCAGAGCGAACTCGCCATGTATCTCATTCAGCGGCACCCGCTGCTCGAACAGCAGCACACCTTTTTCCAGCAACTGACCGCCCAGCCGGTGCGCCAGAGCCTCTACGGTCATCGCTGGACGATCGGAATTGCAGCGCTTTTTACGGGTCTGCAGCCGGGAAAGGCGGGCGCCCAGATCCCCACTTCGCCCCGGAGCGGGCCGTGCCCCGTTTTGGGGCCGCAGCTGCTCAAGCCGGGTTTTAAGATCCATTTTCCAGCAACTCCAAAACCCGCAGCGCGGATTCCCTTGGCGAGAACCCCCTGGCTTCATCCGAAGCGAGGATGGGGCCCACGCAGGCCGGACACCCCCGGCGGCAATCACAGGCCCTGATCATCTGTCTTGACCGGGAAAGCAGTTTTTCACGGAGATCGTAAATGGGTGCGGACAAACCCACCCCACCCGGATAGTTGTCATAGAGGAACACCGCCGGCCGAAACCGGCCCTGGAGCGCAGGATCCAGCTCCGCCCCGTCATGACCACGCAGTTGTCCCCGGCCGTCCGCACCGACGGTTCCGAACCAGGTCCCGTCACCATCCCCCACGGCCCGCCCGAGATCGCGGGGTTCCGACATCATCGACAGCGCAGCGACATGATGGAGCGCGTAGGCCGCACCGAGAAAACCGTCCAGCGCCTGCTGGCGGTTGTCGAATGCGGCTTCCAGGACACCCGGGGGAATCTGCCACCAGACGGCCGTGGTGTGCATCTCCTGATCCGGCAGGTTGATCTTCCCGAATCCCACGTTCTCGTGGGTGTAGTAACGGATCTTCTTGTAACCGGCGTACCGGCGGACAATGTGCACCTCACCCCGGGTTGTCTCCGATCCATCGCGGGCAGTGCGTTCGAACGCCTCGAGAATCCTGAGCCGGGTGTAATCGATGGCGTCCGTGTAATAGTCCGCACGGGTCCGGGTGACAAAGGCCTTTCGCCCCTCCCAGTCCAGCCGCTCCACCTGATGGGGCCGGGACTGGATCATGTAGATGGCCCCCTCGTACAGGGTTCCCGGAGCGGCCGTGTAGTCGACCTCGGCGATGACCCGCTGGGTCCCGCCGGTGGTGTCGATCACCACGAAGTTGCCTTCCGCGACCGAGCGCAGGGAGACGCTGTTGGCGGGGTAGCTGTCTGCGGTCCAGTGCCACTGGTCCGACTCCCGGTGCAAAACCCCCTCCCCCTCCAGGTAAGCGAGCAATTCCTCCAGAGTCTCTTTGCCGAACTGCTCTCCGGCGCGAAACGGCAGTTCGAAGGCCGCGCAACGGATATGCTCCAGCAGGATCAGGAGTTGATCCGGGTCGATGCGTGCGTGCTCCGGGGACGCCCCGAGGAAGAATTCAGGGTTACGCACGATGTACTGATCCAGGGGCTGGCTGGAGGCCACCAGGACACCCAGGGCCGGACGGTTGCGACGTCCTGACCTGCCGAAGCGTTGCCACGTGCCGGCGACGGTGCCGGGGTAGCCGTTGAGGATGCAGACGTCCAGGGCACCGATATCCACGCCGAGTTCCAGCGCCGACGTCGATACCACGCAATCAATGGAGCCGCTGCGCAGTTTGCTCTCCGTCGCTCGACGCTCCGTAGGCAGATAGCCACCGCGATAGGCGGCGATCCGGGGCGGGCGTCTGGGATCCTTGTCGAACACATCCTTCAGGTACTTGGTCAGCACCTCCACCATCAACCGGGACTGGGCAAACAGGATGCTCTTGAGTCCCATCCGGGTCGTCAGCCGGGCTATGCGGGTGCTCTGGGATCGGGCCGAGGCACGGATACCCAGATCGGGATTGATCACCGGGGGATTCCACAACAGCAACCGCTTCTCCCCCTGTGGCGCCCCGCTCTCGTTCAGGGTTTGTACCGTTGTACCAAGCAGCCGGCCGGCCAGTTCCCCGGGATTGGCGATGGTGGCCGAGCAAAAGATGAACCGGGGCTCAACGGCGTAGAAACGGCAGATCCGCTTCAGGCGCCGGATCACATTGGCCACGTGGGAGCCGAAGACGCCGCGATAGCTGTGCATCTCGTCGATGACCACGTAGCGGAGATTCTCGAAGAACTGGGCCCACTTGGTGTGATGGGGCAATATACCCTGGTGCAGCATGTCCGGGTTGGTGATGACGATGTCCCCGCGCGTGCGCACCGCCTTGCGGGCGTCTCCCGGGGTGTCGCCGTCAAAGGTGAAGGTGCGAACACCCAGTTTCCCGGCCCTGTTCAGTTCGATCAGCTCCGCCACCTGGTCCTGAGCCAGGGCCTTGGTGGGGAACAGATAGAGTGCCTTAGCCTGCTCGTTGAGCACGGCCTGTATGACCGGCAGGTTGTAACAGAGGGTCTTGCCGGAGGCTGTGGGGGTTACAACCACAAAGTCCCGGCCGGACCCTGCCATGGACCAGGCCGCCGACTGGTGACTGTAGAGCTGCGCGATGCCACGGGCCCTGAGCGCGGCGGCAAGCCGCGGATCCAGATCATCGGGGAAAGGTGAATAACAGCCGGGGCGTTCGGGAATATGCAGTTCGCCGGTGATACGCGCTGCGTATTTATGCTTCAGGCGCCGGGTCAGTTCGTAAACCGGTTCCGGGGGACTGCTCCATGAGGCTTCGGCCTGGGGATTCACGGAATATTCTCCTTATGTTCTATTTCCAGAGGATATAGAACATAAGGAAAACAGGCAAGGGGTTAATTGCAACCTCAAATCCCCCTCACCCCAACCCTCTCCCAAGGGGAGATGGTTGTTTTCACGACACCTCCCTGAGGGAGAGAGGATTGTAAGATCAGGGGAAAACGAAACCCGCGCTGCTCCCGGCCCGACCCGCCGTTACCTCAAGGCGGATGTCGATGCGTTCCCTCAGTTCGGGAACGTGGCTGATGACACCCACCATCCTCCCGCTCTGCTGCAGGCCGATGAGCGTATCGATTGCCAGATCCAGGGATTCCGGGTCAAGACTGCCGAAGCCCTCGTCGATGAACATGGTGTTCATCTGCACGCCCCCCGAATAGGCTTGAACCACCTCGGCAAGCCCGAGCGCCAGACCCAACGCGGCCTGAAAGCTCTCGCCGCCGGACAGGGTTTCCACCGGCCGCATCTTGCCCGTATAGCTGTCCTCGACCAGTAGATTCAACCCCCCGTGGGCCCTCTGGTCCGTCTGCTCGCGCTCGCGCAGCAGCCGGTAGCGTCCCCGGCTCATGGCGGCCAGGCGTTGGGTGGCCGCGATCAGCACATCATCCAGCAGGGCGGTCAGCACGAACCGCTGAAATGACATCCGGTACGGGTTTTTGCCGTTGGCCACTTCGGACACTCTTCCCGCAACCTCGAACAGGCGCTCCGACGCGCTCAGCTCCTTACCCACACTTGCCAGGCGCTTGAGGAGCTTTTCGAGCATCTCATGCTCTTTTCTCAGGGAGGCCAGAAGGCCCAGACCGGCATCCAGGTTTTTTCGCGCCTCCCGTTCCCTTGCTTTCAGCACCTCCAGATCCGGCCGCTGCAGGTCCTTGACCTGCTCCCCCGCGTTTTCCAGGGCGGCGCGTGCCTGGTTCAGGGCCTTGTCGAATTCACCGATGGACTTTTCCAGTTCCGCCTTTCGCGATGCTTCCCGCAATGCGGCCGTATAGGATGCGTCGTCAACAAAGCCTGCGGCTTGCCGTCGCTGTTGCCAGAGCTTCCGGAGTTCCTCCAGCCGTAACCCGTATTCCTGCTTTTGTTTTGTTACGGACTTCAGTTCGGATTGGGCCTCTGACAGCGCTGCAATCTCGGCACGCTGTGCTCCCTGCGCGTCCTTGAGATTCCTCAGGGCCTGTTCCAGTTCGTTCCGTTTCGAACCGATGGACTGCTCCAGGTTCACCGGATCCCGCCACTCCTCTGGCAGACCCTCTCCGCGCTCGGATACCGAGGCCACCGCAGCGGCATATTCCAGCTTCAATCCGTTCAATCGCGTCTCATCACCGGCGAGCCTTTCCATCAATGTCAGCCGTTTTGTCTGAAGATCCTCCATCTCCTTCTGCATCTGATTCAGACCGGCCCCAGCCTTCCGCGACACCTCAAGGAGATCGAGGCTGGCAGCGAGATTTTTCTCCAATGACTCCAGAGTCTGCCCGCCAATTTGCCCCAACTGCCTTTGCAGGCCCTTCCTGTTCTCCCGGGCCGCCGCCAGCCTGGCGTCATACGCGGATAGTTTTTCCCTTTGACGATCGCGCGCCTTTTCGGCTTTTTTCATGCGCTCCGCGGCCTCTGCCAATATCCCCTCCGTGGGTACCTCATCCGTCGACCGTGCCGGGTTGGGATGATCAGGGGAGCCACAGACCGGGCAGGGTGTGCCCTTCTCCAGGGTGCCGGCCAAAACGGCCGCCTGCCCATGAGCCCAGGCCGACTGTAGATTTGCCATTTCCTCAACCTGGTCCCGCAGGGCGAGATCGGCGGTCCCGAGAAGCGCGTTGCAGGCCTCTTGCTCCTTTTCCAATCCCTGCATTGCCAAGGTTGCCGACTCAAGCTCCTGCCGCTGGGACACTTGTTTTTTCAGCAATTCCGACCGATGTGCCAGCAGTTCCCCGCGCCCTGCGGTTTCCCGCGTTCCGTTCAGCGCTTCTGTGACATGCGCCAGCCGAGCCTGCCATTCCTCCAGCTGCCTGTTTCCGGACTCCAGCCCCCGCGACAAAACCTCAACCTGTTCTCCCAGGCGATCCCGCCCTTCGATCGCCTCCCTAAGGCGCGTGACGCGTCCCCGGTAGCCTTCGAGCTCCACCAAAGTCTGCTGCAACGCAGTGCGATCCGGTTCGCCGGCTTCCAGCGTCTTCAGCCTGTTGGAGACCTGCTGGTAACGCGTCCGCCGTTCGGCAAGGCGCTTCTCGCATCGATCATGGTCCAGGCAGGCATTGCGGTAGTGCGTCTCGCTGTCATCAAGTTGCCTGAAAATATCCACCAGGGAATCGGCGCGGCCGGCATCGGCGAGTTCCGCCCTCATCAGATCGATCCCCGAGGTGCCGATTTCCAGTTCCTTTAAAGCAATCCCTGCCCTGTTCAAGGCAACAAACCGCTCCTCGACCGTCATACCCTGGTGCAGT
>JAHEHQ010000203.1 GCA_024644505.1 Gammaproteobacteria bacterium | reverse complement strand
GTCATCACCAGAGACTGCAAAACCGTCAAGCCCCATATTCTGGCGGCGGAGGGACTGCGAATCATGCAGGAAAGCAAGATCAACGCATTGCTCGTCGTTGACGACCAAGATCGTCTCTTGGGAGCCATAAACATGCATGACCTGCTGCGCGCGGGAGTGGTATGAACTTATAATGGTATATTTTGAAAGGGGTTTTTCCGATGCAGGACATACTGGAAAGGGCCGCGGGGATCAAACTGGTTATTTTTGACGTTGACGGCGTATTGACCGACGGCAGTCTTTTCCTGGGGGATGACGGCCAGGAATACAAAGCCTTTCATTCCAAAGACGGGCTGGGCATGAAAATGCTCCAGTCTACCGGTGTCGAGATCGGCATCATCACGGCGCGAAGTTCCCAGGTGGTCAGCACGCGCATGGAAAGTCTTGGTATCAGGCATGTCTATCAAGGGAAGCTGAAAAAAATTACGGCGTTCGAAGACCTCAAGCAAAAACTGATGCTGCAAAATGAGCAGATAGCCTTCGTTGGTGATGATGTGGTGGATCTGCCGATCATGCGTCAGGTGGGATTGGCCGTATGTGTGCAGGACGGCCATCGATTGGTAAAACGGCATGCCCACTGGGAAACGCCCTCCCCGGGTGGTCGAGGAGCCGCACGGGAAGTATGTGAATTGGTTATGGAAGCTCAAGGCACGTTACAATCTACCCTGGAGTCGTACTTTTGATCCGTTTCCCGGGATATCTTGGAGTGGGAGGTGCGCTTCTGCTTGCCGCGGGAACCTGGTGGCTGGCATTCGAGGGCGCCAAGGAACCTGAATATGAACCGCAACCCGACAGTCCGGATTTCCATCTGGAACGCTTCACCGCCACCACCATGGGACGGGATGGCAAGCCGGACAAGCGACTTTCGGCGGAGCGCATGGTCCACTACCCCGCTGATGACAGGACCGAATTGACTCAGCCCAGAATGACCGTGTTCGATGAAGATCGCCCACCCTGGCATATCAGATCCGAGACGGGATGGGTATCCGGCGACCGCGAGATCGTACTGCTCAACGGAGAGGTGAAGATAGACAGGTCGGCTGCCGAAGGGATCAGGCCGCTGCATTTGACCACACGAAACCTGAGGGTCCAGCCTGAGCAGAACTATGCCGAGACGGATGAGTACGTGTACGCCGAAAGTGATGACAACTGGGTGGAATCCATCGGGATGCAGGCCTGGCTAAAGAAACCGATGCGCATCAAGCTGCTGGCCAAAGTGAGGGGACGCTATGAAGTTGAATAAACTGATCGCCATACCGCTTTTGTTCCTGTTGCCGATGGCCGTGGCAGCCCTCGAATCGGACAAAGACCAGCCCATCTATATCGAAGCCGACAATGTAGAGATCGACGACGGCAAAGGTGTAAGCATCTTCCAGGGAAATGTCGATGTGACCCAGGGAAGCATTCGTTTTACGGCGGACAAAGTCGTGGTTACCCGCACCGAGGGCAAATCCGATCACATACGCGCCACAGGCAACCCGGTAACCTTCGAACAGAAACAGGAAGGTGAGAAGGAGCCGGTCAGAGGCAGGTCCCGGACGGTCGAATACGATACTGACAGCGAAGTTATTCATATGATTGGAGATTCGGTGCTGTTTCAGGGTAAGGACAGTTTCAAAAGTGACCGCATCACCTATGACCGCACCAAGTCTCTGGTGCGCGCCGGGGCCAGCGCCAAGGGGAAACAAAGGGTAAGGATATCCATCGAGTCCCAAAAGACACTCGAAAACAAGAAATAGCGGTCCAGGGCCTGTTAACGAAACATTACTGATTGAAATGAGTACGATAAGTGCACGGGAATTGGCCAAGCACTACCGCGGGCGTGCCGTGGTGGATGGGGTATCGCTGGAAGTCCACAGCGGCGAGGTGGTTGGTCTTCTGGGACCCAATGGTGCGGGGAAAACCACCTGTTTCTATATGATTGCCGGGCTCATTCCCTCGGAAGGGGGTGGCATCAGCCTGGACGATCAAGATATCACCACCCTGCCCATGCATGCGCGGGCCAGACTCGGAATGGGTTATCTCGCCCAGGAACCCTCTGTATTCCGCAAGTTGAGCGTGCGCGACAATATCCTGGCGGTGCTCGAGGCCAGGAGCGATACGAGCAGGCAGCAACAGACCGAAACCTGCGAGGGACTGCTAATGGACTTCGGTCTCGCCCACCTTCGGGAAAACCTTGCGCTGGGACTGTCCGGCGGAGAACGCCGGCGCCTGGAGATTGCCCGCGCCCTGGCGCTGCAACCCCGATTTATCCTGCTCGATGAACCCTTTGCGGGTATCGACCCCATATCAGTCCACGATATCCAGAATATCATTCGGGAGCTCAGCGCACGGAACATCGGGGTGCTGATCACCGACCACAATGTCCGGGAAACCCTGGGTATCTGCAATCGTGCTTACATCATCCACCAGGGACAGGTCCTCACCGAGGGGGTACCGGACGAAATCCTGAAAAATGAAGACGTCCGTTCTGTTTATCTGGGGCAGGGATTCAGCCTATAGTGTACCCTGCCGCCAAACCCGTAACATTCGGAGCGCACTCCGCAGCCGTATATTCCTTAATTTCCTGCAGGCTTAAGGTCTGCGAAGCACTGGGACCCTGGCGCTAAATTCGGCTAAAATGGAAATTATAGTGAATCATACAAATACTGTACCAGCATCCAAAGTTCAGGCATGAAGCAGTCACTGCAGCTTCGCCTCGGGCAGCAACTTACCATGACGCCGCAGCTGCAACAGGCTATACGCCTGTTGCAGCTTTCCACACTGGATCTGAAGCAGGAAATCCAGGAAGCCCTGGATTCCAACATGATGCTGGAAACAGAAGAGGAAGGTGCGGCCCGGGAGGAATTGAACGGGTCTGACGGGCAGCTACCGGGAGAACTGCAGGAGGGCGCCGGAGACCAGGCATCAAACCAGCAGAATGACACGAATAACGAACGGGAAGTCAATGGCGAGTCGACGGATATCCCCCAGGAACTGGCCGTGGACAGCGGGTGGGATGATGTCTACGACAGTGCGCTGCCTCCCGCCTCCGGGATCAGTGGCCATGACAAGGTCGATACGGATTTCCTGACCCAGCGCCGCACCGCGAGAACGCTTTTCGACTATCTCGTCTGGCAACTCAATCTCACCCCTTTCAGCGACGCCGACCGGGCCGTAGCCACCGCCATTATCGATGGAATCAACGAAGACGGATATCTGGCCGTCGACCTGGAGGAGATAGTCTCGGGGCTGGATATCGAGGATACGGATATCGAAGAGGTGGAGGCGGTGCTGCACAGAATCCAGCAATTCGACCCGCCCGGGGTGGCAGCACGCGACCCGAGAGAGTGCCTGCTGCTGCAGCTCAACCAATGCAAACCCCAGCCTGCCCTCGAACCCGCTATTGAACTGGTAACGGACCATTTCGAGCTGCTTGCCCAGCAGGACCATGCACAGATTAAACGACGCCTCAAGATCAGCGACGCGCGACTCGGCGATATCACCAAACTGATCCGCTCCCTGTCGCCACGCCCGGGAACACTGGTCGCAGACTCGGAACCGGAGTACATCGTTCCCGATGTTTTCGTGACCAAACGGGAAGGGGTATGGCACGTCGAGTTGAATTCGGATGCCACCCCCAGACTGAGGGTCAACTCGGAATATGCCAACCTGATCAGACGGGCGGACAACAGCGACGACAACGCCTATCTGAAAAAACACCTGCAGGAGGCCCGCTGGTTTATCAAAAGCCTGGTAAGCCGCAACGTTACGCTGCTTCGGGTGGCAACCAAGATACTCGAGTTTCAGCGTGGGTTCTTTGACCACGGACCCGAGGCAATGCGCCCCCTGGTACTGAGGGATATTGCCGAGGCCCTGGACATGCACGAATCCACGATCTCCCGGGTCACCACCCAGAAATACATGCACAGCCCCCGGGGAACTTTCGAGTTCAAATATTTCTTTTCCAGCCACGTCGGTACAGCCGCCGGCGGGGAGTGTTCCGCAACCGCAATCCGAGCCCTGATAAAGAAACTCATCGCCGCCGAGAAACCGGAAAAACCCCTCAGTGACAACAAGCTGGCGGGCATCCTCGCAGATCAGGGCATCAAGGTGGCGCGGCGCACCGTAGCGAAATACCGCGAATCGATGGCGATTCCGCCGTCCAATGAGCGAAAGCGCCTCGCCTAGAGGCCTAGAAAAAGGAGCATATCATGCAAATCAGCCTTACCGGTCACCATGTGGATATCACCGATGCATTGCGCAGCTATGTGGGTTCCAAATTTGAGCGTCTGGAGCGTCATTTTGACGACGTGACCAATGTCCATGTTGTTCTCAGCGTGGAAAAACTGAGACAAAAGGCCGAGGCTTCTCTACATTTAAACGGTGCGGACGTCTTCGCCAACTGTGAGGAGGAGGATATGTACGCCGCCATCGACGGGCTTGTGGACAAGATCGACAGGCAGGTGAAAAAGCACAAGGAAAAGAAAACCAACCATCGTAACGGGGCCATGCCGAAAAGAACGGATGTGGTTGAATCCTAGCCACTGATCACGCACAAAAACTGGATCAAGAGAAATGTTTCCCGCCAATTTCCTCACCACCGATCGAATCAGCTGCCAGAGTGGGGCGGCCAGCAAGAAACGTGTACTGGAAGAACTCGGCGGGTTGCTCGCCGCTTCGGCCGAAGGCCTCCTGAAAGACAGGGTTTTTGACAAACTTCTGGAAAGGGAGCGGCTCGGCAGCACCGGACTGGGGCAGGGCATCGCCCTGCCCCATGCCCGGATCAAGGGTGTGGAAGATGCCCGGGGTGCCTTCGTGCAACTGCAGTCCGCAGTGGATTTTGATGCTATCGATGACCAGCCCGTCGACCTCGTGTTCGGGCTCCTGGTCCCCGAGGAGGCAACCCAGGAACACCTGGACCTTCTGGCAACACTGGCAACGCTGTTCAGCGATAAGGATTTCTGCGACAGCCTCCGGAAGGCCAAAGACCAGGAGGCGGCCCTGGCCAATATCATGAGCAGACAGGCGGCTCCGGGTACATGATGTATACAACCGCCCCGAGCGGGAATCCGGGAATCGATTTCAGTCTCCGGTGAAAAATCCGATGAAACTTGTCATAGTCACCGGTCTCTCCGGTTCAGGCAAGAGTGTCGCCCTCAATACACTGGAAGACATCGGCTACTATTGCATTGACAACCTCCCCCTGTTCCTGCTGCCCCCCTTCACCGAAGCACTGATCTCCCAGCAGGACCCCCGTTTCCGGATGAGCGCCGTGGGAATCGATGCCCGTGACAGGTCATCAGACCTTGGCAATCTCAACCGCCTCCTGGAA
>JAHEHQ010000202.1 GCA_024644505.1 Gammaproteobacteria bacterium | reverse complement strand
ATGGTCTCGGGGGGCTGCATTATCTCGGGCTCGAAGGTCAGCAACTCGCTGCTTTTTTCCAACGTCAGGCTCAACTCTTATTCTGAAGTGAATGATTCGGTCATACTGCCTGACGTGGGCATCGGACGGCACTGCCGTATTACGAAGGCGGTGATAGACAAGGGCTGCAAGATTCCCGAAGGTACGATCATAGGCGAGGACCTGGAGGCGGATGCCAAGCGCTTCCTGGTCTCACCGGGGGGTGTGGTGTTGGTGACGGGCGAAATGTTGGGACAGGTGCTGCATTATGTCAGATAGTGATCGACTCAAAGTGGTGTTGTGCTGGCACATGCACCAGCCGGATTACCGGGGCCCGGATCACGGCGAATTTCAGCTGCCGTGGGTCTACCTGCATGCCATCAAGGACTACGCCGATATGGCATCGCATCTGGAGAACAATCCGGATGCGAAGGCCGTCGTCAATTTTGCACCCGTGCTGCTGGAACAGATGGAAGACTACGCCCTCCAGATCGATGAGTGGCTGCAAAAAGGCACTCTGATTCGCGACCCGCTGCTCGCCGCTCTGGCGGGCCCCGGCCTGCCGGCGGGTGAGGCGGAGCGCCGGCATCTGGTCAATGCCTGCAAACGGGCGAATGAGAAGCAGCTGATCAATCGTTTCGACACCTTTCGCCACTTGGTGGAGATGGCAGGCTGGATCGATTCCGATGCCGGTTATTCCCGGTATTTCAGTGATCAGTATCTGGTTGATCTGTTGATGTGGTATCACCTGGCGTGGATGGGTGAGTATGCCAGGGAGAATGATCTGCGTATCATTTCTCTGGAAAAAAAGGGTGAAGGATTCGATAACCAGGATCGCCGTCGCCTGTTGGAGGCGATTGGAGATCAGGTGTCCGGAATCATCGGCAGATATCGGCGCCTCGCGGAGCGGGGCAAGGTAGAGTTATCGGTTACCCCATACGCACACCCGATACTGCCTCTGCTGTTGGATTTCGAATCCGCCAGGGAGGCGATGCCGGATGTTGCGCTCCCCAGGGCCGCCGGATACCCCGGCGGCGAGCCCAGAGCCCGCTGGCATATAAGAAAGGGACTCGAGGTATTCGAACGCCACTTCGGATATCGCCCGACAGGCTGCTGGCCGTCCGAGGGCGCAGTAAGCGACGAGACTTTAAGGCTGCTCGAAGAGGAAGGTTTTCGATGGGCCGCCAGCGGACAGCAGGTGCTGCACAACAGTCTCGCGGCGGTGAACGGGGGTGATGAAATGCCGGAGAACTGGCTGCACCAGCCATACCGCCTGGGTGAAGGCAGGCTGAACTGTTTTTTCAGGGACGACGGTCTGTCCGATCTGATCGGGTTTACTTACGGCGACTGGCATGCGGATGATGCCGTGGCAAATCTGGTGCAACACCTGGAAACCATATCGGCGGCGACCGAAGGTGAACCCCAGCGGGTGGTGTCCATCATCATGGATGGAGAGAATGCCTGGGAGTATTTTCCCCGCAACGGTTACTATTTTCTGGCTTCCCTTTACCAGGCCCTGTCGGAGCACCCCGCCCTCGAACTCACCACCTTCAGCGCCGTCATGGGTGCCCAGGAATCGGTTGCCGAGTCTGTACCCGAACTGGTGGCAGGCAGCTGGGTCTACGGTACTTTGTCAACCTGGATCGGAGATCGGGACAAAAATCGTGCCTGGGATATGCTGGTGCAGGCAAAGAAGGCCTATGGCCGCAAGCTGGCGGCAGGCGATTTTAGTGAGGAAAGCCTTCAGGAACTGAGTCTCCAGCTTGCGAGATGCGAGGGATCGGACTGGTTCTGGTGGTTTGGGGATTACAATCCCGGCGACACCGTAAGCGATTTCGAGCAACTGTTTCGCCATCAGTTGACGCGGTTGTACGAACTCCTCGACGAGAAGCCGCCGGCGTATCTTTCCAAGGTTTTCGCGATTGGCAGCGGCGACCCGTCTCTCGGCGGCGTCATGCGCCAGAATGTGTAGTTGTGATGTTTGATGGTTCCTCCAAAGGTACGCTGGACAGTCGTCGAGCCGGCATACTGCTTCATATCACCTCTCTGCCAGGCGGCGGGTCAACGGGTGATCTGGGGCCATCTGCCTACCAATTTGTGGATTTTCTGCAGTGTGCGGGTATAGGCGTCTGGCAGATGCTGCCCATCGGTCCGACCAAGCCCGACGGATCGCCGTATCAGACGAGTTCCATGCATGCAGGTGACCCCCGACTGATCAGTCTTCAGCCCCTGGTGGATGAAGGGTGGGTTGAGCCGGAAGTTCTGGAAAGGGAACAGATATCCGATCAGGAAAAGGCGCTGCATCTGCTGGAAGCCTGGAGGGCGTTCGACAGCCAGGCAGATGAGGATGCCCGCGGGGCATTGGCGCGGTTCGTCCATGAGGAGGGCCACTGGCTGAAGGATTACGCCCTCTATCGGGCGTTGAAGGAAGAGCAGCAGAACAGGGGCTGGTGGGACTGGCCTGAATTGATACGCAAACGCGACCCCGCTGCACTCGTAAGGGCAAGCCAGCGGTTGTCTCACAAGATAGATTATATCTGTTTCGAGCAGCACAGGTTTTTCCGGCAATGGATAGCCTTGAAGGCCTATGCAAACGACAGGGGGGTTCATCTTTTCGGTGACATGCCGATCTTCGTGGCCCACGACAGTGCCGAGGTCTGGGCGCGTCAGGAGTTGTTTTTGCTGAACGAAGAAGGTCAACCGCTCGTGGTGGCGGGTGTCCCGCCGGATTACTTTTCGGCCACGGGACAGCGTTGGGGAAATCCGCTGTACCGTTGGGAACAGATGGAACAGGAGAATTTCCAGTTCTGGGTGGACCGGATGAGGACGCAGCTGCGCCTGTTCGACCTGACCCGGATAGACCATTTCCGCGGTTTCGAATCTTATTGGGAAATTCCGGCGGAAGATGCGGATGCCATCAATGGACATTGGGTTCCGGCACCGGGCGATGCCCTGTTCGACCGCTTGCATCAGATCTACGACCCTTTGCCCCTGGTGGCCGAGGATCTCGGGATCATTACGCCTGAGGTTGTAGCCCTGAAGGAACGCTATGGTCTTCCCGGCATGAAGGTTCTGCAGTTCGCATTTTCCGGGGAATCCGATAATCCCTACCTGCCGTTTCGCCACGAGGCCAATTCCGTGGTTTACACCGGCACCCACGACAACGATACGACGCTGGGCTGGTATCTGGCGCTGGACGACGGGCTACGGCAATACGTCGATGACTATCTCGGGCGATCGCGGGAAGCGATGCCCTGGCCCATGATCCGCTCGGCGTTTGCGTCCCGTTCGCTGCTGGCGATAATTCCCATGCAGGATATACTTGCATTGGACGGGTCGCACCGGATGAATCTGCCGGGGACCACCGAAGGGAACTGGAACTGGCGTTTCGATTGGGATCAGCTCGAAGAGGATCTTGCACTGAGAATTCGCCGGCGGCTGGAGATGTACGGCCGGCTGCCCACCTGATTTGTCGTATCGCAACAGCACCATGTATAGGAAAGATTGATGACCAAGACAATAAAAAAGGCTGTTTTCCCGGTTGCCGGACTTGGCACCCGTTTCCTGCCCGCGACCAAGGCCAGTCCCAAGGAAATGCTGCCGGTTGTTGACAAGCCCCTGATCCAGTATGGGGTGGAAGAGGCGGTCGCCGCCGGTATCGAAGTGATGATATTCGTAACCGGCCGCAACAAGTCTTCCATCAGCAACCATTTCGATACCGCGTACGAACTGGAGATGGAGCTCGAATCGAGAAACAAGACGGAATTGCTGAACCTGGTGCGCAATATTACACCTCCCCATGTTTCCTGCGTGTTCATTCGCCAGAGTATGGCGCTGGGGCTGGGCCATGCGGTCCTTTGCGCGCAGCCGGTGGTGGGGGATGAGCCGTTTGCGGTGGTGCTGGCGGACGACCTGATCGACGACGGTGACAGAGGCTGCCTGGCACAGATGGTGGAGGTTTTTTCCCGGACCGGTTGCAGTATTCTGGGGACCGAACAGGTGCCGCCCGAAAATACCGGCAGCTACGGCATCGTGGATACCGACGGTGAGGGGCAGCTGGTCGAGGTGAGGGGTATCGTTGAGAAGCCCAAGCCCGAGGAAGCGCCTTCGAACCGCGGGGTGGTCGGTCGTTATGTACTCACTTCGGAGATTTTTCACCAGCTTTCACAGACCGGACACGGGACCGGCGGGGAAATACAGTTGACGGACGGCATTGCCCGGCTGATGGACAAGGAAAAGGTAATGGCCTATTCGTTCGAAGGCCGGAGATATGACTGTGGCAGTAAGATCGGCTACCTTCAGGCCAATGTTGACTATGCCTTGAAACACGACCAGCTGGGACCGGAATTCGAGGCCTGGATCAAGAACAGATTCAACCTCACTTCCTGAGCCAGCGCGTGCAGAGGAACCATCGATGAATGATGAGGCGAAACCAATCAGTGTCGGGGACGTGATGAAACGAGAGTTCCACGTCATCGATGGAAAGGCGACCATCTACGAAGCCCTGGAGATGATGAAGAAGTTCAGGACTTCCGTACTGGTTGTGAACAGACGCAATGAGGAAGACGAGTACGGCATCCTGCTGGTTTCCAGCATCGCAAGAAAGGTGCTGGCCAAGGATCGGCCCTGTAAGCGGGTGAATGTCTATGAGGTGATGGTGAAACCCGCCGTTTACGTGGAGCCGGAGATGGATATTCGCTACTGTTCCCGTCTGTTTGCACGGTTCGACCTGGTCCGGGCGCTGGTGGTCGAACAGAACAAGGTGGTGGGAACCATAAGCCCCAACTCGCTGGTGTTGGACGGCATGTTTGCCCTGGAGGGCTGATCTGCAGATTAGCCGCATCTGTTTCAGCATCTCTCTGCCCGCCGAGCGTTATCTTCATTATTATCGGGGAAACGCGCGCGCAGTCATCGTAAGGTCCGAAGATGGACGCCGTATTCAACTGCCGGCGGCCAACCTGAGACCCTTCGTGACCGCCGAGGGCATTGTCGGAAGGTTCGAACTCATCCTGGACGAACACAACAAGCTCATAGATATCCGGCGCGTGGATTCCTGATCCCATATGCTTTTTTTAACCCGTGTTTCGCAAGCTCAACACAGGCTACCGGTTTTGGGTGTCACCAGAAATGTAGCCTGCGTTGAGGAACGAAACGCGGGGGAATGGTGCAAATGTTCATCCCGTTTTCGCAGGCTCAATACAGGCTGCTTCTGGGCTCAATGCTCCTGCTGTCCGTATAGAGAGGCATAGAGGCCCCGGCTGCGCATCAGCTGTTCGTGGCTGCCGTCTTCCACGATCCGGCCATCCTCGAATACCAGAGCCCGGTCGGCCTGCTT
>JAHEHQ010000201.1 GCA_024644505.1 Gammaproteobacteria bacterium | reverse complement strand
ATGTTTCTTAATGTAGCAGTCGAATCGGGACCTTTCCGTAACGGCTGACGGCCATACCTCGGGTATCCACAGGGTGTTGACAAGCCCTAATCGGTGTCCTCCTGCAAAGACATCAAAGACGCATTACCACCCGCGGCGGCGGTGTTGATGCAGAGCGTCCGCTCGGTGGCGTAGCGGTAAAGGTAATTGGGTCCGCCCGCCTTGAAGCCGGTGCCGGACAACCCTTCTCCCCCGAAGGGCTGAACCCCCACCACCGCACCTATGATATTGCGATTGGCATAGGCGTTGCCGGCTTTCACCCGCTCCGTCACGTAGCGGATGGTGTTGTCGATGCGGCTGTGAATGCCGAAGGTCAGGCCATAGCCGGTGCTGTTGATCGCGGCGATAACCCGATCCAGTTCGCTGGCCTTGTAGCGCACCACGTGAAGGACAGGCCCGAATACTTCCCTGTTCAGTTCTGCGATCCCGTTGATTTCGAATGCCTGGGGCGGAAAATAGGTGCCGTGGGCGGTGTCCGGGGGAAGTTCGCTGCGGTAGATCAAACGGCCTTCCCGCGCCATGCGCCGGCTGTGGGTTTCTAAGATGTTGCGCGCGTTTTCATCGATAACCGGACCTACATCCGTGGACAGCAGGGAAGGGTCACCGATGCTCAATTCGGCCATGGCGCCGGCCAGCATGCTCAGAAGCCGTTCCGCGATATCTTCCTGGACATACAGGACCCGCAGCGCGGAACAGCGCTGTCCGGCACTCTGGAAGCTGGATGCCAGTACATCGACCACCACCTGCTCCGGCAAAGCCGAGGAATCCACGATCATGACGTTCTGGCCGCCGGTTTCGGCGATCAGCGGTATGATCGGACCCCGCCGCGCCGCCAGGGTGCGATTGATTGTCCAGGCAGTTTCGGTGGAACCGGTGAAAGCGACGCCGCCGATGCGGGGATCGTCCACTAGAAGTGCACCTATGTTGCCGTCGCCGGGCAACAACTGAATGGCATCCCCGGGCACCCCGGCCCGGTGCAGCAGGTCCACGGCATAGGCAGCGATCAAGGGGGTCTGCTCCGCCGGTTTGGCTATCACCGCATTGCCGGCGGCGAGGGCGGCGGTTATCTGACCCATGAAGATAGCCAGTGGGAAGTTCCACGGGCTGATGCAGATGAATATACCCCGGCCGTGCCAGCGCAGTTGATTCGTTTCTCCGGTGGGGCCCGGCAGATCCAGTGCGGAAGAAAATTCGGCGCGGGCCCGCGCGGCGTAAAAGCGACAGAAATCCACCGCTTCCCGAACCTCGGATACACCGTCTGCGAGGGTCTTGCCGGCTTCACGGGTGCACAGGGCCATCAGCGTGGCCATCTCCGCCTCCATCAAATCAGCCGCCCGTTCCAGGCAGGCTGCGCGTTCCTCCGTCGGCGTGGCGTTCCACCCGGGGGCGCCGTGACTCGCGATATCCAAAGCCCGGGATACGTCTTCTGCGTCAGCCTCCGACACAACCCCCACCTGCTGGCGACGGTCTGCAGGGTTGAATACAGGCTTTTCTTCACCCGCTCTGGCCACACCGTTGATCAGCGGGGCAGCACGCCATTCCTGCTGCGCCGCGTCCTCCATCGCGGTGGCCAGTTCCCGCAGCTTCAGGATGTCACTGAGGTCGATGCCCTTTGAATTTTCACGATCGCCAAACATGTCTCGGGGCAAAGGGATGCGGGGGTGGGGTATTCGGAGCAGACCGCTGACCTTGACCACCGGATCGGCGATGATGGCCTCGATGGGGGCGTCCCGGTCCACGATGCGATTGACGAAAGAGGTGTTGGATCCGTTTTCCAGGAGCCGGCGTACCAGGTAGGCAAGCAGATCCTCATGGCTGCCCACCGGTGCATAGATGCGGCAGGGTATGCCATCGTTGGCTGTGACCTGGTCGTAAAGGACCTCACCCATGCCGTGGAGGCGTTGAAACTCGAAATCCCGCCGATTTCCTGCGAGCTCGAGGACGGCCGCCACGGTCTGGGCGTTGTGGGTGGCGAATTGCGGAAAAAAGGCATCCCGGGCAGCCAGCACCTTGCGCACGCAGGCCATATAGGAGACATCGGTGGAGGCTTTGCGGGTGAATACGGGATAGCTCTCCAGGCCCTGTTCCTGGCCGCGCTTGATTTCGGCGTCCCAATAGGCACCCTTGACCAGCCGCACCATCAGGCGTCTGTTCCGGCCTCGGGCAAGGTCGGCCAGCCAGTCTATGATGTAGAAGGCACGCTTCTGATAAGTCGGCAAAGCCAGCCCCAGACCATCCCAACCATCGAAGGCAGGATCGGTTAGCAGGTGATGGATAAGTTCCATGGACAGGTCGATTCGAAAAGCTTCTTCCGAGTCGATGTTGAGGTTGATGTTCTGGTCCCTCGCCAACAGCGCCAGTTCGCGCAGCCTCGGCATCAACTCTTTCATGATCCGACCGCCCTGGGCAGGTTCATAGCGAGGGTGCAGCGCCGACAGTTTCACCGATACGCCGGGAGATTCAACCGGCCCGCGACCCCCGGATGCTGCTCCGACCGCGGCAATGGCGCCTTCATAGGCATGGAAATAGGTGTCGGCATCCTGAATGGTGTGGGCTGCCTCGCCCAGCATGTCGAAAGAATGGCGATAGCCTCTTTTTCGATCCGGGTCGGCGCGCTCCAGGGCGGCCTTGATATTGCGGCCCATGACGAACTGGCGGCCAAGTATGCTCATGGACTGGGTAATGGCCTGGCGGATGATGGGTTCGCCGCTGCGCTGAACCAGGCGCATGAAGATGCCCTGACTGTCTTTGAGCTTGACCATGCGTCCGGTCAGCATCAACCCCCAGGTGGAAGCGCTGACAAACAGGGAATCGCTTTGTCCCAGATGCTTCTCCCAGTCTCCGGCGCTGATCTTGTCGTAAATCAGGCTATCCACGGTCTGGGTGTCGGGAATACGCAGCAGGGCCTCGGCCAGGCACATGAGCACAACGCCCTCCTGGCTGGAGAGATCGTATTCCTGCATCAGGCTGTCGATTCCGCCGCGGTCCGCCTGCCGCCGCACTTCGTTGACCAGCGCCCGGGCGCGTTCGGTGATCCGATCCCGCACCTCCGCCGGCAGCATCGCCTCCCTGATCAGCGCGGTGACATGCTGGCTTTCATCCGCCCGGTAGGCAGCGAGAACAGGCGCATAAAGCGGATGAGTAGCGATACTGGGTTCGAAAAAATTCACGGTGACCATCCTCCGGGGCTGTAACCATTAAAGATAGTGCAGTATCCGAAGAAATTGGACAGCAGTTTCTTCTGGCTGCATAGTTTACCGTTTTTGGCAAAAGTACAAAGATCAACCGGGATGGTCTAAGGCTTTGGCGACAAAGCATAACTGACTATCGGAAACGCTATGGTTTCAGAACCGGTCATGCGACTGAAACCGCAATGTATCATTTTCCTGGTATGTTATATGCACCGACGGTGAACAGCGAAGTATTCTGACGAGGCGAATCTATGGAGTTGGATCTGGATGGCGGACGCCTGGTGATTTTTCTGGGCGGATTGTCTTTTTTTTTCCTTATTGAATCGATATTTCCTGCCCGCACCTGGCATGAAAGCCGGGCTAAACGTGTCTTTTTCCATGCTGCGGTGGCAGGATTCAATACCCTGCTGGTACGTATTTTTATCTACGTCCCATTCCTGCTGTGGATTGTCTATGTCGAGCAACAGGGCTGGGGTATTTCCCGCTGGCTGGGCCTCAACGGCTGGTTGGAGATCATACTGTCGCTCATCATGCTTGATGCCTTTGACTACTTTTGGCACCGCGCAAATCACCGTATTCCCTTGCTCTGGCGTTTTCACAAGGCCCACCACGCCGATACCGAGATGGATGTGACCACCGCTCTGCGCTTCCACCCGGGCGAACTGGTCCTTTCGTCCTTTGCCAAGGCATCGTGGGTGCTGATATGGGGTCCTACACCGATCGCCTGGTTTATATTTGAGGGCCTGATTAGCCTGTGTGCGCAGTTTCACCATAGCAATATCGATTTCCCGGACCGCATTGAGCGCTATTTGTCCCGCATCATCGTGACGCCACGCTTTCATACATCGCATCATATGGTCGACCGACAGTATGGCGATGCGAATTTTTCGACCATATTCAGCTTCTGGGATCCCCTGTTCAAAAGTTACAATCAAGTGCCACGCGCGCCTGAAGGTCAACCCGCGAAAGATGCAATCGGGCTGCCCGAAGCGCGCGATTTGTCACTGTCATTCCGTGCATGGTTTACAGAACCCTTCAGCCGCCGAAATTTGGGTTTACCTGGTTGACGAATATATTATAATTCCGCACTCAATTATCAGCCTCGAGGAGTACCATAGTGAAGAAGTTTCTAAGCCTGTTGTTACTGATCCCTCTGACCGCAATTGCCGCGGAGCATGGTGGCAAGGCCGTGCAAAGTAAAGCACCCGCTCAGCAGACATCCGAGCACGGAGGCAAAGCGATGGAGAAGAAGGAACAGTCCGGTGACAAGGCAGTCGAGCATGCCGATACGGCTTCAGAGCAAGGGGGAAAACCGCTTGCAAAAAAGGCCAGTGAGCATGCGGGTTCACCCGTCGAATAGGATTTGAACCCAATGTCCGGATACCTGAGACTACTTTTTGGCATTGTCGGGATATCCGGCGCAATCGGATCTGTGGGCGCTGTCTATGCAGCTGATGAACCCCCGTTCGAGGCGCCCGCAGATCAGCGAAAGTACTATGTCGAAGACATCAAGTCCGCGATGATGAAATATATCCGGGCAACCGTTGACGATGACGGTGTTTTCCACATGCGAGACGCTAAAACCGGAGAAGAGCTGGCGTTAAAATTCGTGCGTATCCATGATCCGGTTCGGCAGATCGGCAGTGATATCTATTTCGCCTGTACGGATTTTCATGTGGTGGGTGAACCGGATAAACTCTACGATCTCGATTTCTGGATGAATGACAAAACAGGAGAATTGAAGATCTACCAGTCAAAGGTACACAAGGAGCCTCGCTGGTCTTTCTTTTATGGCTGGTACAAACAACCACGCTATACCTTTGTAAACGACGAGATCGAGTATCTTTACTGAGCCCGAATTCTACGACCTGGATGATGCACTTTTATAACCCCTTCTACCGCAACAAACACAGATCATAGTCGCAGGCTTTCTACAGCGCAGGCTCTGTTCGGTAACATCGAAACCTCGTTGGCACTGACAGGCGCGAAGCAGTTTCCTTGAGAAGCAGTTCAACGGCATCATGCCCAAGGCTGTCGTTGACGTCTTCAAAGTTATCCAGGTCAATGTATGAGAGGCTGAAACGTCTATTATTCCCGTCGGATTTCTTTATAAATCTATCAAGGAGCTGT
>JAHEHQ010000200.1 GCA_024644505.1 Gammaproteobacteria bacterium | reverse complement strand
TAGATCACTCCTTGGCACACACAACAGGCTGTTCAGAGCCGTCGCAGTCCATGTTATTTCCTTTCCTCGGCCTTCTTGCCTTCCATGTTGCCGACCACTCCACCGACTACAGCGCCCACAGCAGCGCCTACCCCGGCGTTACCTCCGGCAATGGCCGCGATGCCCGCTCCGCCCGCCGCGCCAATAGCGGCACCCGTCACAGTGCCCTGCTCGGTGGCCGTCATATTGGTGCAACCAACCAGACCCAGCGCAGTCGCTAGCGTGGTTATATACAAAAGCTTTTTCATGACCCTATTCTCCTGTGAGAAGCGCTATTGCCCGTTAGCGATGTCCCAGATAACGTGGATAACCGGTTTATCGAGCTTATCCGGATTCTGCACGAAGTAATCATCGATCCGCCCTTTCACACTCAGCAGGGTTTCATCGCTCAATCCGTCATGGAACCTGGGAATCGAGCTGGAGGAACAACCGGACCCTTTGGACTGAAACTCCATCTCCACCTCTATCATCGTGGCGACACCCGCCAGAAAGCCCCGCTTTCCGGTCTCGCTGGACTGGGTCCAGTCCGTCCCCCTGACCACAAACTCCTCACCGGCGTAACCGACACCCATTCCCGTGGCTGCAAGGGCCAGTACAAGACAGGAAGCAAGCGCCACCCGTTTAAAACTTTTCATGTAAGCCTCCGTTCGATCGTCGAGTGTTATACATACAACGCGCTGAGTTAGGGTACAGCCCCCAAAACTGTTTACAGTACCCTTCATATTTAATACTAGTCGCTGAGCTGGCTGTTATGGTAGTTGCGGCTTGATATGCTCGATATAGTGGGGTCGATCCTCCATATCGAGACGAACTGACCCTGCCCGAACGATCAGCCGCTCCTCCGTTCCCTCGAAACGCAGATCGCAGCGGGCCCTGCCCCGGCTGTCCAGAGGCGTGGGTATCATGTCCCGATAGGTGTATACGTTCTCGCCCACATCCCCACCGGCACAGATGTGGCGGCCCTTGGGACAGGGTGCCTCAACGGTGGCGTCCGTGAAGATAAGCTCACCGGCCTGCCACCAGCGGGTCCTGTCCTTGGATCCGGTCATGCTCTTGACGATATAGGCCCGTGAGAAACGAACGACCACCCGGTCGCCGTCGATCCTTATGTCTTCCACTTCGGAACCCGGAAGCTCGATACTGCTGATATCCAATTTTATTGCTCCAGTATTGTATTCCGCATTATCCGCCCAAAGGGATTCAGTAAATACTCAGCGCCCCCGGATTGACGATCTGCAGCACATCGAAACATTCCAGATTCACCTCCATGATGACAGCATCGAGATCCTCCAGCGTAAGGGTGGTACCGGACAGCCACTGCCGGTCTATGTCCAGGGATTCCAGGTCCAGTGTCGGCGTCTGCTTCAGTTCCGGCTCCACGCAGGCGGTAACGGCGATGGATAGATTGAGCACCTGGCTGTTGGTCAAATCCGAGGGCGCCTCATCAGGAGCGTGCTGATACCTGATCGGCACACTGATGCTGTCACCCAGCGACCATTTCCCGAGCAAAGCAGCGCCAACGTCTGCGCTGCAGAAACCGAGATGTTCGTTTTCCACCTGATACAGGGGCCGCCCCGATTGCCGTGCCTCCTCCAGAATCCCGCCCATGGCATCCGGTAGCCGATTGAACATCACGATCTTGCCGACATCGTGCAGCAGACCGATCAAAAAGGGGATCTCACCCCTGCCGACGCCGAGATGTTTGGACAGTTTGCCGGCCATCAACCCGACATAGACACTGCGCTGCCAGAAATCGTCCATGTCAATGGTGTCCGGTGCAATCTTGTTGAATACATCGGCCGCGGAAGCGGAGAGTATCAGCGAACGCAGTTCCCGGGTACCGACCGCGCTAATCGCACGTTGCAAGCTGTTGATGGGCTCCTTAAACGGGTAGAACGCACTGTTTACCAGCCTCAGCAGCTGGGCGGAGAGCGCCGGATCCTTGGAGATCACATCGCCGATCTCCGCCGCCCCCGCGCTGGGTGAATCTATCAACTGGTTGGCGCGGATCACCGCATCCGGCAGTGAGCAGAGTTGTTCCACACCCTCCACTATCTCATCTGGTGTCATCGGGTTCTCCCTGGGAGATTCAGGTACCGGATTCGGAGCGTTCCACCTCCATGCCCAGTTCCTTGATCTTGCGTGTCAAGGTGTTGCGTCCCCAGCCCAGCAGCTTCGCCGCCTCCTGGCGCCGGCCCCCGGTCTGTTCGAGCGCGGACTCTATCATAATCGTCTCGAAAGCCGGTGTCGCCTCCTCCAGCAGTCCCTGCTGTCCTTTCCGAAGCCTTCTCCTGGACCAGGTGCGCAGCGCACTGCACCAGTCATCCACGACATCTTCAGCGACCTCGAGCTTACGCAGTTCCGGCGGCAGGTCCTCCAAGTGGATTTCATCACTGGAGGCCATCACCGTAAGCCACCGGGCGGTATTCTCAAGCTGTCTGACATTTCCCGGCCAGCTGAGGCGCTCCAGCTCGGCCCCGGCCTCCGGGAGCAGAATCTTGGCACTGCCCCCCAGCTCCGCCGCCGCCGCGGACAGAAAATACCGCATCAGCGGAATGATGTCCTCCCGCCGCTCCCGCAGCGAGGGGATGTGTATGCGAATCACATTGAGACGGTGAAACAGATCCTCCCTGAAACGCCCCTCCCGGACCAGGTTTTCCAGGTTCTGATGTGTCGCCGCAATGATCCTGACATCGACCTTGACCGGCTCGTGACCCCCGACCCGATAAAACTCGCCGTCGGCGAGCACCCGCAGCAGCCGGGTTTGAAGCTCGGCCGGCATGTCGCCGATTTCGTCCAGGAAAAGTGTGCCGGTGTCGGCCTGCTCGAATCGCCCTGTGCGCCGCGTCTGGGCACCGGTAAAGGCGCCCCTTTCGTGACCGAACAGCTCCGACTCCATCAGGTCGTGGGGAATGGCCGCCATGTTCAGCGGTATGAACGGCTGGGTCCTGCGCGGGCTGTGCCGGTGCAGGGCATGGGCCACCAGTTCCTTGCCGGTGCCGGATTCACCGTTGATCAAGACAGTGATATTGGAACGTGCAAGCCTGCCGATGGCGCGAAAGACCTCCTGCATTGCGGGCGATTCCCCGATGATCTCAGGCCCGTCCTTGATCGCTTCCTCGGCTTCCCGGGCTTCCGCACGTCCTTTTCGACAGGCCCTGACCACCTGCTCCACCGCGCCCTTCACATCGAAGGGCTTCGGCAGATATTCGAAGGCACCGCTATGGAAGGCGGCCACCGCGCTGTCCAGATCCGAGTGGGCGGTCATGATGATAACCGGCAGATCGGGATAGGATTTGTTGATGCGTTCCAGCAGGGAGATGCCGTCCATGCCCGGCATGCGGACGTCCGATATGATGGCATCCGGCTGTTTCAGCTTCAGGGTCTCCAGGACGCCTCTGGCATCGGGATAGGACGTGGTTTCCATGCCCGCTTTCTGTAGTGCCTTTTCCAGCACCCAGCGGATGGAGCGGTCATCGTCGATAATCCAGACGTGGTTACTTCTGGGCATTGGGATTCTCCACGGGGAGCAGCACGCTAAAGGTCGTGCGCCCCGGTTTGCTCTGGCACTCCACCAGGCCGCCATGCAGATTGATCAGGGATTGGGCTATGGAGAGCCCGAGTCCCTGGCCCTCCGCGGTTGCGGTGGCCATGGGATAAAAAAGCTTTTCTCGAATAGCATCCGAGATCCCCGGACCGTTGTCCTGCACATCGATCTGGACGACCAGACGATGACGCCGGTGGCCGATGGTGAACTGCCTGAGGATACGGGTACGCATGAGTATTCTGCCGTGACCCTCGGTGCCCACTGCCCGGGCGGCATTGCGCACGATGTTCAACAGCGCCTGGATGATGCGGTCACTGTCCAGAATCAATTCCGGAATACTCGGATCATAGTCACGGTCAATCTCGACCCAAGCCCCGGATTCCGCCAACACCAGGTGTCTCACCCTTTCCAGGAGGGTGTGAATATTCACTTCGGACAATTCGGGCAGCCGGTTCGGCCCCAGCATGCGATCCAGCAGCGCCTGCAGCCGGTCCGCCTCGTCGATGATGATCTGGGTATACTCGCGCAGGGAGGGATCCGGCAGTTCGGCTTCGAGAAGTTGCGCCGCACCCCGCAATCCGCCCAGGGGATTCTTTATCTCATGGGCAAGACCACGCACCAGATCCCGGGTGGCCATATGCTGTGTGATCAGCAACTCCTCGCGACTGATTCGCAGTTGCCGGTCGATCTGTTGCAGCTCCATTAACAGACCGGAATCCCCATCCCGCCGGCTCAGGGGTATTACCGTGCAATCCACAGTGACCATCCGGTCTTCCGGCAGAGGTATGGACACCTCACGTTCAGTAATGGTGTGGCCAAGCTGCATGGCCCGTTTGAGCTTGTGGACCACCAGCCCGCCCGGACACTGGACCATGGATCCGGCCTCCTGACCGAGCATGTGCCGGGCGCTGACTTCAAACATCATCTCCGCCGCGGGGTTCATGTAACGCAGTCGAAGATCCTGATCGAACAACAGCACAACGGTGTTCAGATTCTCCAGAACCCGATTTCCGTAACTGTTCAGGGATGCCGCCTCACCATTCATTGGCCTTAACGGGAAGCAAGAAACACACCAACACCGGACAATCCTGTTTTTTTACCCCAAAGACTGTCCGGATCAAGGGTTTTGGGCCGTTATACCGGCCGCTGCCCGGTAACCCACCGGTCAGCTGGGCCGGATATTACGCACCAATATAGTGCATGCGTTGTCTTGTGAAAAGAGTAACCTCTGGGCCGCCCGTTGCGCGGGGTCGAGGGAACAGGTTAAACCGGCAGGATTTTCGGATGGCTTTGCTACTGAGTCAACGGCTTCAAGACCGCGAGACGCCGCAGATGAAAGTTACTGACCGGTGATCGAATCAACTCCCGACCTGTCGCATCCACAACGGCAACCGCCAGTGAGTGCGTACCGCGTTCCACATTCTGCAGTGTAACCTGGGTGCTCGGCAGTTCCCCGGAAGCCTTGTTGCCGTCCAGATAAATCCGGATCTTATGACCTTGCGCCAATCCGGGCTGAAGTTCTATGGAGACCCGAACCTCCCCTTCATTGGAGCGCACGGTCTCGTCATTATCGGGGACAACGACCCGGAGGCTCTCGTAGACGACTTCTTCACCTTCCAGGCCTTCCTCTTCACCCGCGGGTTCGGCTTCTTCATCCGTGGGCTCCGCTCCTTCATCCGCGGGCTCCGATCCTTCATCCGCGGGCTCCGATCCTTCATCCGCGGGCTCCGCTCCTTCCTCCACGGGCTCCGCTCCTTCCTCCCGGTTGATATCCG
>JAHEHQ010000199.1 GCA_024644505.1 Gammaproteobacteria bacterium | reverse complement strand
CGGGATCTCTTTCCGAGATCTCCCGCTTCAGGTTCCAGTCGGCATCCAGTCTGTGGGGGTCGACCTTGCCGAAGGCGTAATGGTAGCCGATACGCAGCAGGGCGTCGGTCAACAGAATATCCAGGTCGGCCCGTCCACAGGGATCGAGCCTGCCGGCACGATGATTCTCCAGCATCGTCTGCAGTGGGCCCAGATGATAATCGGCCGGTATCAGGCCATCCTTGCTGCTGGCCTCGATAACCGCCAACAGATCATCCATGTTGCTTTCCCTGAGCCATGCCAGGGTATAGTCGCGCCTGTCGTAGAATTCCGGGATCAGATGCATGGCGGATATGTGTTCTCCGTGAATCATCAACTGTCTGGTCTGATGACTCTGTGCGATCCGGTCACACAGCTGGGTTTCCATGGCCTCAGTTGAGGCGGCTGGGATAACTGGGAAACTCGCGGCCAAAAGCAACGAAATGTGAACCAAATGGCGGAAAACGGGCCCGTAGGGTTTCATATTGGATCTTTCTGTATTTAACTTAATGATTTTGCTAACATGTGCCGCTTTTATTGGCAGGATACACACCTAGGACATGGACTGGAAACGAAGACATATACTGCACGCAGCCTTGCTGACTCCCGTCAGCCTGGGGTTACCGTGGCTCAACACCCATGCCAGCGTAAGGGAACGCAACCTGTCTTTCCACCATACCCATACCGGGGAAAGCTTGTCTCTTGTTTACCACGATGGACTGGATTATTTGCCCGATTCACTGGAATACGTCAACAGTTACCTGCGGGATTTCCGCACGGGTGAGAGCCACAATATAGACCGGAATCTTCTCGATCAACTATATGCGTTGCAGCAGTCGGTAGGCAGCGGCGGTGTATTCGAGGTGATTTCCGGATATCGTTCTCCCAGGACCAATGCAAAGCTCAGAAACAAAAGCAACGGCGTGGCCAGGAAGAGTCTGCACATGCAGGGCAGGGCCATCGATGTGCGACTTACCGACGTGTCCACCGGCAACCTGTACAAGGCTGCCCTGGCCATGAAGGCCGGGGGCGTGGGCTACTACAAAAAGTCCGATTTCCTGCACCTCGACACCGGGCGCTTCCGCACCTGGTAACGATTGTCCCCGATCCCCAGAGAATTTCAGAATTCCCCGATGACCAGGGTATCGGTCGTCACCGCTTTTCTACGTTACCAGAACCAGGTTCTGCTCGTGCGGCGAAGCCGCCAGGTGGGCACTTATCAGGGCCGCTGGTCTGGCATCAGCGGCTACCTGGAGGATGAAACGCCACTGCGGCAGGCGCACCGGGAGATCAGGGAGGAAACGGGGCTTCCGAAAGACCGGCTTGAACTGGCCGCCACCGGTCAGCCGCTGGAGATACCGGCACCGGAGCTTGGGAGGGTATGGGTTGTGCATCCCTTCCTTTTCGATATTCGTGATCCGCAGCTTATCCGGCTCGACTGGGAAAACCTGGAATCGAACTGGGTGGCACCCCGGGATATCGCAGATTATCCTACGGTACCACGGCTGCTTGAAACGCTGCAGTCATGTCTGGAGGCCGAACAACCGTGAGAAGCACCAACAGGAAACAGATGCTGCGGGAGATAGAGCGGGAGGCGGCTTATACCCGCAGTATGACCGGCAGAGGGGCTTTTTCACCGGCGGTGATGAAGGCCATGGAAACGGTTCCACGGGAGCGTTTTGTTCCCGAGGATGCGCGTCTTCAGGCCTTCTACAACGGTCCGCTGCCCATCGGTCACGGGCAGACCATATCCCAGCCCTACATCGTTGCGCTGATGACCGATCTGCTGGATCCGCAGCCGGATGACGAGATACTGGAGGTGGGAACGGGATCGGGTTATCAGGCGGCGATTCTGTCCCGACTGGTCAGGCGGGTCAACACGATGGAGATCATTGAACCGCTGCTTACCCGCGCAGCCGATACCCTGAGCAGCCTGGGTTACACGAATGTGGTCTGCCGTGTCGGCGACGGCAACCACGGCTGGCCGGAAAAGGCCTCATTTGACGGTATTATCGTCACTGCGGCCGCGCCAGCCATCCCCCCCGCCCTGATAGACCAGCTCAAGCCCGGCGCCAGGATGGTGATACCTGTGGGGCTGCCCTATTACCACCAGGAGTTGATGCTTTTGGAGAAAGACGAAACGGGAGAAATATCATCCAAGGATGTGCTTGGTGTCGTCTTCGTCCCCCTCACCGGAAACCCGGCGAGGGGTGGGGATCGCGAGTAAACCTCAGAGCCGGTCCGGCAGGCTGCTTCTTATCTGGGATAGATCGTGCGTTGCCAGGTTCTTTGAAATCTCCGCGGCCACCAGCTTCTGCAGTGAACTTGTCTGATGTTTTCTCAGGACGCCCAGAAAACCCGGTGCGGCAATCACGTAGAGCTTGCCGAATTGCCCTTTGACCCGCCCTGTCTCCAGCTCATCACAGACCTGAGCCGCGAATTTTACGGCTTCTTCCTGCTTGGCCTCCGATTCCTGTCCCATATTGTGGTGACCCGACGGACCCGGATTTCGGTCTCTGCCGGCCTTATCGGAAACCAAATCCCCTTCGTGCAGTCTGGCTTGCGGATGGGCCAATGTCTGTATCTCGGTAATTGAACCGTTCCCACCCTCGGCGGAAAATATTCTTGCACGACTTGCATCGGCCACAACGATCCAGATTGAATTCATAGCTGTCCTCCTTTTTGTCGTCGGAACTGACTTTCCCACGCCTATTTGGTCTCTCCTATAGAAAAGTATAGGGCAGAAAAGGTCTCTCTTGGGCTGGGAAACCCTTTCCCCATCGGTAGTAGAATGCCTTGAATGGCCTTCCTTCTGAACAGCATTGGGATTACCGAGGTTGGATTCGATATGAAACATGATTTCTGGCACGAACGCTGGCTTCGAAACGAGATAGGTTTTCACCAGCAGGAATACAATACACACCTTCAGGAATTCTGGTTTCGACTGGGGCTGTCGCCCGATGCAAGGGTCTTCGTGCCATTGTGCGGCAAGACGCTGGATCTGCTCTGGTTGCGTGCCCAGGGTCATGAAGTCATGGGTGTCGAGATCAGCCCGGTCGCGGTTCGGGATTTTTTCGGCGAGAACGATCTGACGCCCAGGGTATCCCGGCACGGCCTGTTCGAACGGTGGGAAACGGACGGTCTTGTGATCCTGTGCGGGGACTTTTTCGATCTGGGAGTGGGGGATCTCCGGAACTGTTCAGGCGTCTTCGACCGTGCGTCTCTGATCGCACTGCCGCCGGAGATGCGAAGGGACTATGCGGTACACCTGAGACAGATCACGCCACCCGTGGCCCGAACGCTGCTGGTTGCCATGGAGTATCCCCAGGAACAGATGCAGGGGCCGCCTTTTTCAGTCAGGGAAGAGGAGGTTCGGGAACTCTATGATCAGGCTTACGACATAAAACGGCTCTATTCCCTGGATATCCTGGAGGAGCATGCGCGATTTCGGGAAAAGGGTTTGACGGGTCTGACCGAGAAGGTCTATCTGATGGGGCCTCTGGCCTGACCCCATCAGTTCCATGGGCTCAACGGTTGCCGAAAAATGTCTGCAAGTGGTCCACTATTCTTTCCTCCAGCCAGTAACCCGGATTCAGGGGATGGGGACCATGGACAAAGCCCACATGCCCACCCGCTTCACTGACCTCCAGGGTGACGGCGGGCGACAGGTCGGCCGGACCCGGCATCGTGTTCGGCCACATGAAGGGGTCGTCTCTGGCATGAAGGATGAGGGTGGGGGTCTTAATGTATCTCAGATACTGTCTGCAGCTGGATTCCCGGTAGTAGTGATCCACGCCTCTGAAACCGTGCAGCGGCGCCGTCACCTTGTCGTCGAATTCACGAAAGCCCCGGATGCGATCAACGTCGACTTCAACCGGCATCCTGACTCGGCCCCGCTTGCGCTTGTACGAGGCCCGCAAACGCTTCAACAGATGATTTCTGTAGATCCTCGATGTCCCCTGGTCCAGCCGCATGGCGCAGTCGTTGAGATCGAAAGGGACCGATACCGCGACGGCGGTCCGCAGGGTTGAGGCATCGGCCTGTTCTCCCAGCCATTTCAGAAGGACGTTGCCGCCCAGGGAGATGCCGATTGCAGCGCTCACCGGCCTGTCGAACCTTTTCTCCGCATACCGGATCACCTGCTGCAGATCTTCCGTTTCTCCCGAATGGTAGCTCCTCGGCAGACGGTTGGGCTCCCCGCTGCAGCCGCGAAAGTGCATGAACAGGGGCAGGAATCCCGATCGGTGAAGGGCACTGAGCAGCCCGGTGGCATAGTGTGATCGCAGGGATCCTTCCAGTCCGTGGAGCAATAGAACCGCCGGCCCGGTGTTTTCACCTGTCCAGGCGATGTCCAGAAAATCGCCGTCAGGCAGTTCCACGCGTTCGGTAGTCAACGGGATTCGTGCCGGACGATGGAAAAACAGGGGCCAGACGGTTTGCCGGTGTGGCCCGGACAGCCACCGCGCGGGCCTGAATTGACTCTCATTGATCACGGTATTCGGGCGTCGGGCTGCTTTGGTGCTTTCCAAGGTAGTTAAGCCAGGCCTGCGCCTCGTCCCGGAATGCCGCGTCTGCCTGAGCCATCCGGAAGGCATCCCGCGATGCCTCGATATTGCCTGTGTGGTAATGGCTGATGCCCAGCAGGAGCCGGGTATGCCCCGCAGCCCCGGTATCACCGGAAGCGATGGCGCTTTCCAGGGTGTCTCTGGCCCCCCGCCACTGTTCCAGATCCACCAGAAGGGTGCCGAGCTGATACTGCAGTGAACCGTTCGGTATTTTTGATACGGCTTTCGTCAGCACGTCCCGGGCCCGTTCTTTTTCCCTGGCACGCAAAAGGCAGTGTGCCAGAAGACGATAGTGTGTGTCGGTTCGGGGGATGTTACCCGTCTCGAGTTCCCGTTCCAGCAGATCGGCGGCCTGATAGGGCATGCCCTGCCGGTCGTAGGATCTTGCCAGGCGTATTTTCTCCCCGGTGTTCAGCATACCCCGTCGATACATGAGTTCCTGGAGCGCGAGGGACTCCGGAGTCAATTCCGCCTGCCGGTACCAGTACAGCAGGTTGTTCCAGAATACCCCCGCATGGGGATGGTGGCGGATGGCCTGCCGGGAAACCCTGATGGCTTTCTCGCTCTGGCCGGATTTCCGATAGCAGGCGAGCAGCAGTTCGTACCAGGCGGCGGGTTTGTCTCTGTCCGACGAGATGGCCTTCTCCATTTGATTTGCGGCCTTGCCGTAGTTGCCCTGGCGATAATAGGCCGTGGCCAGCAGAGCCCGGCTCTCGGCGGTCGGGGCTGGCTCTTCTTTGATCCACCGGAGAAGGTAACCGGTGCCCTTCCGGTAGGACCCTTCCG
>JAHEHQ010000198.1 GCA_024644505.1 Gammaproteobacteria bacterium | reverse complement strand
AGGGTTGCACCGGTAATCGCGCCTGCAATGGGGACCATCCTGACTGCCATGGTGTCCGAGATCATGACGCCGAAACGTGCCGCCACGGCGCGGGTCAACTCGATAAAGGCGGGGATATGGGGCCCATGGGCGTTGGCCGCATACTCCATGATATCGCGTTCAAAATGAAGACCCAGTATGGTTCTCAGGGCGTAATAACCGGTATCGGCGGACTCGTCTTCGTCGGTGCGGGCACCTAGTGCGAAGACCTGAACGCAGGCCATTCGCGTGTCCTGACTTCTCAGGTCCTCTCCCTGTGTATGGGCAATGTTCGCTATGGAGCGGAGAATCAGGGTCGTGGTGACCGGCAGTTCCACCAGCAGTGTCAGGGGGCCGAAGAAACCGCCGGCGGCCCCAGTACTCAGGGCAAATAGTTTGTGCAGTCGATTCTGAGGTCTTGGGATACCCCCCAGATTCATGGAAAAGATCGCCAGCCTCACGGTTCGATAGGAGTTCGCCTTCAAGGTTTTGTCGAGGCGTTTTTTCCAGGTCTTGGGCAGCAAGGATATCGCTTCCTCGATCGGCTCGGCCAGTATATTACTCATTCGGGCTGCCAGTGAGGGGTGTTCCAGGTGTTGATGGGCCCAACGAAGTTCCATCATCTCGCGGTCGGACAATCTTGTATTGTCTCCGGGTTTCATGATCCTTACCCCTTGTAAGCTGTTTTGTTGCGTTGTTCCGACGTTCTGTGCATTGACATAACCGTGAAGATGCGGACTGCGCGTATGACAAACTGCGGGATCTCGAAATTCCCGCCTGAGCCCACTGATAAAAATTCTACGATATATCCCCGCTTGCGTATCCACAAAACAGTTACAAATTGCGCTGGATCAAAATGAATCCCAAGGTTTTTGAATTGATCTGTTTTTTGTTAACAGATTTCACGGAACTTGTACTAAACTCTTCATGTTTCTGACTTTTATTCAGAGCGCTGTAATATTTTTGTTACATTGGAGGGCGATATGGATCAGAACTCGAAAGACTCGTTGATGGTATGGGCCGGGACTATTCTCGGTGCAACCGGCGGTTGGTGGGGGGCAACCCGTCTGGCCGCCAGATACGCGGTGCCACTGGGCACCTGGGGTGTCCTGGGAGGTGGCGTTATCGGTGCGATTGCGGGAGCCGCTCTCACAAAAATGATAGTGGGCGACCAAGGGGCCATACCACAGTTCGAGGAAGGTGAATTGTAGTGCCGGAAGCTGTTCTATGTAACAGAAGCTGAAAATGCCGCTTCAGCGGTGGCTTTCGAAACAATTGGTCAAACCAAGGATGACATGCATCCTGGGTCCGCGAATATCCCGGGGGCCGGTTTGTTTACAGCAAAATGCACAATTGAATTTTTATGACTGAGGGGAAGGCAGCCATGAGTTCCACAAAGAAAAAAGTAAGCAAGAAGACCGCGGCAGATCCCACTGCAGGTATCAGAGAGACTATCAAGGGATTTGTCAGTGAGGTTGAGAATACCAGTACCTCACTGGCATCGGAAGTGAAGCAGCGTTTTGACGATCTCACGGAGAAGATATCCGATGTGGCCAGCAGTGTGGCCGAAACGACGGCATCCGTGGCCGGGAAGGTCAGTGTCAAGGATCCGGCAGAACTGATAAGGGGTCTTTTGGAAGAGGTCAAGGAGGCGAGTGAGATCTCCATGAAGGTGATCGGGGATCGCTTTGAGGATCTGCGCAGTCACGCCCTGGGTTCAACCGATGGAACGCCGGCCAAAAAGAAGACGGCGAAGAAAAAAGCCGCCAAAAAGAAGACCGCCAAGAAGAAGGTTGTCAAAAAGAAGGCGACCAAGAAAAAAGTGGTCAAAAAGACTGCCGCCAAGAAGAAGGCCGCGCCGAAAAAGAAAGCTGCCAGGAAAAAGGTTGTCAAGAAGACCGCTGCGAAGAAGAAATCCGTCGCCAGAAAAAAGGCAGCGGCAAAGAAGGTCTAATCATCACGAGAGCGATTGCCATCTGAAGGCGAGACGGTATCCTGCCGTCTCGCCGGGAGAGCTTTATGCATCCCGTAGTCATACTGATCCCCGCGACCGTACTTATCTTCGGACCGCGGGCGTGGGTGAGTTATCTCCTGAAAAAACATGACAAGGAGGACCTGGACGTTAATGTTACGGCAAGGGAACTTGTCCGGGAGATCCTGGATGACCATAAACTTGAGGTTATCAAGGTTGAAAGTACAGATATCGGCGATCATTACGATCACAAAGCCAGAGCGGTGCGTATTGCCCGAAACAGGATTGATCGCAAGACTCTCACGGCGCTGACAACTGCGGCACATGAGGTATCCCATGCCCTGCAGGATGCATCGGATTACACACCTTTTGTGCTGAGAGCCCACCTCTCCAAGGTGGCTCAGGTGGTAAGTCAGATAGGTTCCATCATGCTGGTGGCCGTACCCATGTTTTCAATGGCCACCCGCAGGCCCTTCCCATTTATGACGATGGGTACGACGGTGTTCGGGATACTGGGCACCGGGCTGATCGCGCAGCTTTCGGCGATCCCTTCGGAATTCGACGCCAGTTTCAATCGTGCACTCCCCATGCTCAGAAGGAGGTACATAAAGGAGGAACAGGTCAAGGATGCACGTATGATTCTGATGGCTTGTTCAATGACCTATATCGCGGCTTCCATGGTATCGGTCCTCAATTTCTGGCCGTGGTTTATTAGGGGTGCGATCCCGTATCCTGCACCCCGCCCGATTCAGACTGCGCTATTGCATCATGAGATAACCGGGAGGCCCGTTCAGATTCGCCCGGGCAACCCGGGAAAACGGCGCGGCCGGAGTGTCATGCAAACCCTCATCAGGCCGATTGCGAAACCCCTGATAAAAGGCTGGCTCAAGCTCAACAGGGCTGTTTGAGCGCATCGGCTGAGCTTGCCGTCGTCGAGTATCATTGGGAAATTGTGGGGTAGGGTAAACCTTACCGGTTATATCCTGCCGCGAAAGGAAATGGCAGGGACTCGATCAATATTGTCACAAAGTTGCAATAAAGTACTTGTAATATGCGATCACTTAATCGTTACAAAACGATTACCGGATATTCCGCCGACTATTGTCCCCAAAAATCGCCTCGAGCAGAACATAGGGCGGAGGCAGGAACAACGCGGAACAAACATGCGAAGCCGCGCAGTGGCCGAAACGAGTCCCAGTTCGAGCCGCTTTCACGCATCAATAACAAAGACCAAATCATTGCCATGAAAGAGTCAATACCGATGGATCCCACTTCTCGCAGGTTAGTCAAACCCATAACCATTGGTCAACGTGGCCGCATGCGGTTGGAGGTCGCGGGGCTTTACCGATCACCCAAGTTGAAGCAGCGGCTCGAGTCCCGGTTGGGTGAACTGCAAGGTGTCCGTTCGGCTGAAGCCAATATCCTCACCGGGCGAATGCTGCTCAAGTGTGGGCCGGAAATAGGGCCGAAGGAAGTGGTCGCTTTTATCGAGACGCAGATAGGCGATTCCGTTCGAAATGAAAGCAGGCACGCAGTTGTCGCTGGAAAGCCATCTGACCGAAAGCCGGTTTTAAAGCCCAAGTCTCTGAAGGCGGGCATAAGAGAAGCGATCGGAGGGCTGGCTAATCTGGTGCGAGGGGGTTCCGGTTCCCCGCTCCCCGCCTTTGGTGCCACAGCGCTGGCGGCGGCGCCGGTGGCTATGGGCAAGCAGGTGCAGGAGGTTAAATCCTGGCACATCATGTCCCCCGACCAGGTACTGGAACACCTGGTCGTATCCGTAAAGGAAGGCCTGAGTGCTGACGAGGCGGGTGTGCGCTTGGGGCGCTATGGTCCAAACAGCCTGGCAGCGGGCGAGAAGCGCTCAGACCTGGCGATCTTCATAGACCAGTTCCTCAATGCACCGGTGGCTTTGCTGGGTGCCTCCGCTGTCATATCCGTCATGACGGGTGGTGCCGTGGATGCGGCGGTGATCATGGGCGTGGTGCTGATCAACGGAATGATCGGCTATATCACTGAACGGCAATCGGAAAAGGCTATCGCGTCATTGGCCAAGACAGGTGTGCGTGAAGTGGCAGTGCTGCGTGACGGCGTCAGTAAAAATATCGATGTGGAGGCGATTGTTCCCGGAGATATCCTGGTGTTGGTGCCGGGAACCTATATCGCAGCCGATCTGAGGCTGCTGGATGGGCACAAGCTTTCGATCGACGAATCCGCATTGACCGGCGAAAGCCTGCCGGTCTCCAAGAATCCCAATTTCAAGGGCACTGAAGAAACGGCACTTGGTGACCGGATCAATATGGGCTACATGGGGACCCATGTGACCGGCGGAAGCGGCAAAGGCATCGTGATCGCGACGGCCGAGGCCACCGAACTGGGTAAGATACAGACCATGGTGGGCGAGGCAGAGGCTCCCCAGACACCCATGGAGCGCCAGTTGGAGGAGCTGGGTACCCAGATGGTGTATATCAGTGCCGGCGTGTGCGCGGTGGTTGGTGTCATCGGCATCCTGAGGGGATTTGGTTGGATAGAGATGCTCAAATCCGGGGTTTCGCTGGCAGTGGCGGCGGTGCCCGAAGGATTGCCCGCCGTGGCTACCACCACGCTGGCGATGGGCATAGGCAACATGCGCAAACATAATGTCTCGGTCAGACACCTGGATGCGGTGGAGACCCTGGGGTCCGTACAGGTTTTTTGTATGGACAAGACTGGCACGCTGACCATGAACCGGATGGCGGTTGTCGCGGCCCATGGCGGAGAGCAGGCGTTCGACGTAAGCGAAGACAAATTCCTGGTCGATGGAGAGTCTTTCGATCCGACCTCCCGTGAAGAGCTGGTGCGGATGATGCAGGTGATGTCTCTGTGCAGCGAAGTCGAGATCCATGGCGATGCGGACAAGCTGGAACTGGAGGGCTCGCCCACGGAGAAGGCGCTGGTGGAGATGGCGATAAATTCCGGAATAGATGTTGTCGCGTTGAGGGAAAAGTACCCGACGACACGTATCCGCTACCGTGCCGAGGGACGCCCGTTCATGAGCAGCCTGCACCCCTACAAAGACGGCAAACATCTACTGGCGGTCAAGGGCAGTCCCGATAAGGTGCTCGAGATGTGTGATCACCAGATCAGGGACGGAGAGCGTATCCCCCTCACCGATGAAGCCAGGGTCGCCATCATGAAGGAGAACGAGCGCATGGCGGGGCGTGCGCTGCGGGTACTGGGCGCGGCCTATCGGGAGCTCGACAACGCCAGAATGCCGGCCAAGACAGCCCAGCTGACCTGGCTGGGGTTGGCCGGCATGGCCGACCCCATGCGCCCTGACATGGACAAACTGATCGACATGTACCATGAAGCCGGTATCAAAACCATCATGATTACCGGTGACCAG
>JAHEHQ010000197.1 GCA_024644505.1 Gammaproteobacteria bacterium | reverse complement strand
GGACGGGGGTGATTACCTGTTTCACGAAGGTGTATACACAAACCTGGATAAGGCGAGGGCAACGGCAAAGGCCAGAGTGCTGGAGTTAACGGACAATCCCGCCGATGCGGACAGCAGCAGTTTGATGCGGGAAGGGTATGAGTATTGGTGTACATCCGGCGATGCCGTCGTAATCCTGGAGGAAGTGGGATTCGAGTTCCACAAGAAGGGCCGTTAGACATCCGACGGAAATACGGTAATCTGCGTACCGGAATGAAACACGGGTAAAAGAAGAAAACCACTGCTAAATTATTCCTTGGCCCTTGGCCCAGCAAATCGCTTTGCCCAGAGCTGGCTAGAGAAAGAGTGTGAGTACTCCCGTGTACCCATAGAGCCGGCCGTTGTAGATCTCGCCATTGGCGAAAAAGCCCACCAGTGGAAATGCCCCCAGGCGCCGACTGATCATTTTCAATTCTTCGGAGTTTTCCCCGAACTGGTGTCTGCCCCGTCCAAGGCAGGTGATGTAGACGCCGCCACGGATGGTCCGGCCCTGGATCCGTTTTTCCAGGCGGTCCAGCATGCGATCCATATCCTCCCGGGCGGAGTTACCGTCCCGCCGGCAGAACATCAACTGCCGCTGATTCTCAAGATTGTCGCCCACCGCAACCAGACCCTGGTCGGGGTCGATGCCCACCAGGTTGCGAACCAGGTAATCCCCGGTATCGGATCCGGGGATCGGCAGTGCGGCGAAGATGTAACCGCCGATGCGATTGAGGTCCCTGGCCAGCACCTCTCCGATATCGGTTTTCATGACCTTTAGGGCGGAGTGGTGATCCAGGGATATGGCGATGTTTTTCCGTGCCCGGGTGATTTCGTGGACGGGACCGACGGGGGAGCAGCCCTGGGTATGGTCGGTCATGATCTGGACCTGATCATTGCAAATCAGCCCGGACAAACCATTGTGGGTTGTGCCGTCAGCCAGTTGCGGGTTGTGCCCCCCCTGAGACGATGTCAGTCCGCCGTTGAGGAACAGGGTGCCCTGTTCTCCGGCCAGGCGGTTGATAAACGCCGGCGTATCGGGATTGCCTGGGTCTCCGTGGATCAATGCGAAACAGTAGGGCTGTGCCTGCCACCAGTCGATGAGTTCCCGGGACAGGGCACCCCGGTTCCCACCGAAGTCGGGGATCACCCTGAAATCCCCGGCGGGTAGGGAGCCGATCATCAACGCAAGTGCCGGTCGGTCGTAGATCTCCCTGGCGCCGACACAGATACCCACGCCCACGGTGCCCACCCAGTGCACGGCGGGCGCGGCTTTCTGAAGCGCCGAGAGAATCTCCCGCATGTCCCCGGCCAGGGGGTCCGTGGCATAACAGAAACCCAGATTGGCCGTGGCGGGAATATCCCCCAGCTGTTCCAGGCAATCCCCCACCAGGGACCTGGCATTGATATTCTCGCTGCTGGCGAACAGAAACTGGTGCATTCGGTCTCCCTTGACTGAGGATGATTTCACGGACCGTCATTCGTTACACAGGATCAGGCTGTGACAGTATTTAAATAAGATCGTGGCTTAAAATCCATAGAGCATGGGCAAAATAAAGCTCAGGCACCCCCACATCAGGAGCGTCAGGGGCACCCCGATGCGCACAAAATCCGAAAACGCATAGCCGCCGGCATTCATCACCAGCAGGTTCGTCTGGTAGGCCATGGGGGTGGCATAGCTCATGTTGGCGCCGAACAGCACGGCCAAGACGAAAGCCTCCGGCGGGAGGCCGAGCTCCCGGGCGATACTGACGGCAATCGGGGTCCCGATCACGGCCGCGGCGTTGTTGGATACGATGTTGGTCAACAGTGCCATCAGCAGCATCAGGCCGCTGAGGATCATCATGGGAGAGGCACCTTCGGTCAGATAGAGGAACACACCGCTGATGTACCCTGTGCCCCCGGTTTCAAGGAGCGCGCTGCCCAGCGCAAGGCTGGCCACGACGATCAGGATTACCTGGACGCTCAGGGCGTTAGTGGCATCCCGCCAGCTCAGGCATTGGGTCCCTATCATCAACAGAGCTCCAAGCACCGCGCTGACCGCGATCGGCAGGATGCCGAATGCAGCCAGGCCTATGGTCAGCAGCATAATCAAGAGTGCGAGCTTGGCCTTGTTCGTGTGAGGCAGGTCGCTGGTGGCATCCAGGACTAGCAGGCCGCCGTCCCTTTTCAGGTTGGATATCTGTTCCTTGGAGCCCTGCACGAGCAGGACGTCGCCCACCCGAAGGCGAACATTTGCCAGCTCGTGTCCCAGCCGCCAGAGCGCCCGGCCCTGCCGATGGACCGCCAGGACCACCAGGTTGAAACGTTCCAGGAATCTCGCCCCCCGCAGGGATGTTCCCCTGATCGGCGAGCCCTGCACCACCACGACTTCGGCTATCTGCTGATCCGGGGCCTGCAGCGGATGATCGTCGTCCACCAGGTCATCCCCGGAAAAAAGCGCGGCCTCCAATGCCGTCTCGAACTCCTTGAGGTTATGGGGGGTGTCGTTTACCAGCAGGCGGTCTCCCGCGCGCAGGATCACGTCGGGGATGGGAATGAGGAAGTTGTCGGAGCTGCGGCGAATACGCTGGACCTTCATGGCACCCTCGGTGCGCTTTATTGCCTCGCCCAACTTGAGGCCCACCGTCGAACTCTCTTCCGGGATCTTTAACTCGGCGGAAAATATCCGGGGAGAGACATCGCTCAAAGGGGCCTCCCGCTGCGGCAGCAGACGGGGTGCGATCAGCCAGAGGTAGAGTATGCCAAGGGAGCCGGCGATTGCGGCGGGGAGCAGAAAGTCGAACATCTGGATCTTGCGCAGCCCCAGGTCCGCGGCCACCGAGACCACGAGAAGGTTGGTGGAGGTCCCGATGGTGGTTCCCGTGCCGCCGAGCAGGGTGGCAAACCCCATGGGCATCAGGATGCCGGACGGGGATTTTCCCGTACGCAGTGCCACACTCACCAGGATGGGCAGAAGCAGCACCACGATGGGGGTGTTGTTGACGAAGGCGCTGAGGACCGCCGCGCAAAAGAGCGTGAGGAGCAGGGACAGATTGGGCCAGTCACCCCAGAGCCGTGCCAGAATGCGACCGACAGGTTCCAGTGCCCGGGTGCGCACCAGGCCCTGGCCTGCCACCATGAGGGCGCAAACCGCGACCAGTGCCTCGTGCCCGAATCCCGAAAAGAGATCCACCGCTTCGAGTTCCGATCCGCCCTGACGGTAAGGAAAAAGCGTCAGTCCGACAGTGAGTATCGCGAGTATGGTCAGGCTGGATGTCTCCAGCGGAAGCCGCTCCCGGGAAAACAGAAACAGCGCAACGCCCGTCAGGATCAGGATCAGAAGGGCGTGCAGATTGGGAAGTTCCGGGAAATCCAACAGGTCCTCCTGACCGGGAAGGTGCAACACGGGAGATTATCACACAGCACCGGCGCTGCGGGTAAACCGTTACTGCCACATTGATGGAGTCCGCGTAATCCGCAGTTTTGATTTGTGCATTAGGCTCTGGCAATCTGATTGATAATCAGACGGTATTTAGCATAAAAAACTATGGGATCTCAGTAAGTGAGTGATCATGGCTTTGAAAGACCGTCTGCGGCAGGGATGCCGCAGCCGAGCTTACAGGGATGTATTCACAGCGTGTCTTGCAAAGTCATGGTCACTTACCCTTTAACTCATCCCAGCAACACAAACCCGGTTAGCCGCCAGGAGATGATATTAATGTTCAAGGCACTCGTACTCGATCAGGTAGACGGAAAGACAACCGCCGAAGTCAAACAGATCTCCAAGGACGATCTTCCCGAAGCCGATGTGCTGGTGGCGGTGGAGTACACTTCCCTGAACTACAAGGACGGCATGGCCGTGACAGGCACCGGCAAGATCGTGCGCAGTTACCCCATGGTGCCGGGTGTCGATTTTGCCGGAAAGGTGTTGGAGTCGGGATCTGATCGTTTCAAAGCAGGTGATTCGGTGATTCTCACCGGTTGGGGCGTCGGAGAGCGGCACTGGGGCGGCTATGCCCAGCAGGCCCGGGTCAAGTCGGACTGGCTGGTGGGGTTGCCCGAGGGCATGGATTCCCGCCGTGCCATGATCGTGGGAACGGCAGGCCTCACCGCAATGCTCTGTGTGATGACGCTGGAAGAAGCGGGCGTCACGCCCGATAAGGGGCCAATTTTGGTGACGGGTGCCGCGGGGGGTGTCGGCAGTGTCTCGGTGTCCCTGCTGCATAGGTTGGGCTACGAGGTCGCAGCCGCGACGGGCCGGGATTCCACCCACGATTTCCTTCGGGGTCTGGGTGCCACCCAGTTCGTCACCCGGGAGGAGATGAGCAAACCGGCCAGGCCTCTGGAAGCCCAGCGCTGGGCCGGCGGTGTGGATACCGTGGGCGGTGATATCCTGGCACGCCTGATTGCCGAGACCAACTATGGCGGAGCCGTGGCCGCCACCGGACTGGCGGGTAGCCACAAGCTCAATACCACGGTGATGCCCTTTATCCTGCGCAACGTCAAACTATGCGGCGTGGACTCTGTCGTCTGCCCCATACCGCGTCGGGAAGAGGCCTGGCGCCGGATGGCGGAGCTGTTGCCGGAGAGCGCCTATGCCGACATCGGTCACGTGGCGTCCCTGGAGGAAGTCCCCGCTGCGGCGGCCCGGATCATGAAGGGCCAGGTACAGGGCCGCGTCCTGATCGATCCCAACAAGTAGCAGCGGGATTGGCCGTTGACGGCTGTCAGCTAACCGCTCACTGCTGACCCGCCTCCAGGCGACGCAGGAACACCCGCATTTCCTTGACCGTCTGGATATCGCCCAGGGACTGGGCAACCTCGATGCCCTGCCGGTAGGCTTCGATCGCGTCCTGGGTGCGGCCCGCCTGGGTCAGCGCCTTGCCGTACGTCTTCCAGCTGGCGGAGTGCCTGGCATTCATCTTCAGGGCCTGTTCCAGATGCGACAGTGCGTCTTCGATCTTGCCTTTCTTCAGGCAGAGGCTCCCCAGGGTAAACCTGAGCAGGGCGTTGTCCTGGCCCTGCTCGATCATTTTTTCCAGTGTCTCTTTGTCCATGGCATTATTCTCGATAGGGGGTGGGCGGTTTGCTCCTCCTACCCCAGCATAATGGTAACCGTTCAGATCGCTGCGTCCGGTCCATGCTGTAAGGGCCGAATTCATTCGATCGGTGGTTGATCGGAATCTACCGGTTGTTGGCCGAATTAATTCGGCCCTACGGGGACTCGGTCTCCGACAGCCTTCTGTCGAAGTCGGCGAAGGACTCCTCGGGCAGTTCGCACCGGGTCCCCCGGCAGATGTAGGCGCGGGTTGATCCTGCCGCTTCACGCGCCTCCAGCAACCCCGGCAGATCGGTTTCCCCGGCCGGAATGGCCAGAACCAGCC
>JAHEHQ010000196.1 GCA_024644505.1 Gammaproteobacteria bacterium | reverse complement strand
ACGAACTTCAAAAAACCGTTTTGCTTTCTTGTACAGAGGGCTATCCGGATCAGCGAGTTGTTCTACAACCGTGAAATGATTGAGACCCTCCAGTACCAGCGTGTCAACCTCAATACCCTGGCTCCGGCGTGTGACGGCAAACGACGCCATTTGTCGGTGAAACGCGGGACGCTCTTCGCCGCCCGCCACCAGCAACATGGGTGCCTTTTCGATCGGCTGCGCGAACAACGGACTGTTCAATCGAGCTTCCGTCTCCTCCAGTCCCAGTTTATCGTTTATGGTCGTATACCTGAGAGGATCCAGATCATACAGGCCGCTGATACCGATGGCACCCGCGATGAAACCATGGGGCATGCCGGGTGAGAGACGCGCCCAGTCGGTTGCGAGCAGCATGGCTGCCAGCTGTCCACCTGCCGAATGACCGGAAAGCTGAAGCGACTGCCACCGTCTTCCGAGTGATCCGCCATGCTCCCACAGGAAACCGACGGCCATGCGAACGGAATCCAATATCTCTCCGAGATCGGCATCCGGGCACAGGGGGTAGTTGCAGATGGCCACATCCGTTCCTTCCCGGACCAGCCCTTCGGCCAGAAAGCTGAAGAACGACTTGTCCATCGCCTGCCAGTAGCCGCCGTGCAGAAAAAGCTGGAGGCGCCTGCCCTGCCCCTCGAAGAGATCCAGTTTCTGTCTAATACCGGCACCATATGGGATATCCAATCGGCACGGGACCCGGCCCCTGGCAGATTCGCTGAGCGCAGCCCACTTCTCGAAAATGGCCGGGTACCCGGGGACCGCGGCTCTGGCGTTGTACTGGTACTCCAGTTCCTGATCAATCATCGCCGGCAATCTGTCTTCCCGGAAGTCCGGGCATCATTGGCAGCGAGGCATCGGACCCTGTCACGCCTCTCCCCTGGCCGGGTAATCGTTTTTGATAATGAAATCCATGGCGGCCAGCATCTCCTTGAAATGGGGCCTGGCAAATGGCATAGACTGGACCGCGGCCCAGTAAAGGGTATTGTCCGGACGTACCAGAAACACCCCAGGCTCACTGAACAATCCAGGTTCCTCGACGCCGATCGAGGTCTTGCCACGGCTGGAAGACACGTAGAGCCCCCACTGCCTTGCCGCCTCGATCTCCACCCCGTATCCCAGATTCAGACGCTCGAGTTTCCAGTCTTTTCGGGTCTGCTCCGCACGTTCCTCCGTATCACTGCTGAGAACCATGGTCTCCACACCCTTTTTTGAAAACTCTTCAACCAGACGGTCCAGCTCCGGGACATAGGTCCGGCAAACCGGGCAGTGATAGCCGCGGTAGAAAACTATCATGGTGAAATGTTCCGGAGAGACATCCTGGAGATTCCAGGTCGAACCTGCCAGTGTCTTCACGATCAAGTCCGGCACGGGTTGCCGTGGCATCAATTTGTTCATCGAAAAATCTCCTAGGTTATTAAACGTGGTTGTACAGAACACTGTTCGCCACTGCGCGCATGCAACCAAACACAGGCTAAGGGCTCGGGTGCCGGAATCCGGTTGAGGATCTCAATAGAACATTTTTCCACCCGGCGGTTCAACCACCGGATTTGTAAGATATCGGGCGTGGTGCTGTAACCGCTTGAACTTACTGGTAGATTGCGAATTATCAATGCACGTATCCAGGGAGGATGCTTAAATTACCCCCAAGTTCAGTGGGGACCGGTTAAATGCAGTATCGAAGTAATACCGGTCCCGGCTGATCCCATATCTCCTCATCCTCCTTTGGTGGTGATTGTATTTTAGGCCCGGCATCCTGCCGGGCCGATTTTTTTGCGTACCCGGTTTGGCCACCGATAGAATATAGCCTCGCCCATCACCCCAAGACATCCCATGAAGACCGACCAGCCTCGGGACCTTGTTTACGCCGAACCCAGACAAACGGTATCCGATTTCGTGTTCGACGAAGATGTGGCCCGGGTCTTCCCCGATATGATCCGGCGCTCGGTACCCGGATACGCCACCGTTCTCAACATGCTCCCGGTGCTGGCCTCACGCCATGTTCAACCGGGCACCCTTTGCTATGACCTCGGCTGCTCTCTCGGTGCAGCATCGGTGGCCATGCAGAAAGGCATAAGATCACCGGATTGCCGGATTCTGGCTGTCGACAATTCCCTGGAGATGCTTACAGAGGCCGCGAAACACCTCAACCGGGAGGTGCAGGATACACCCATCCAGCTGATTTGCGCCGACCTGGTCGATATTGGGATTCGAAATGCCTCCCTGGTCGTCCTGAACTTCACGCTCCAGTTTGTGCCTCCCAAAAAGCGCCTGGGTGCACTGCGGCGCATCCGGGAGGGTCTGGTGCCGGGGGGAATCCTGGTGCTTTCCGAGAAAATTTCATTTTCGGATCCCGAGCAGGAATCGATGCTGATCGAGTTGCATCATGCGTTCAAACGCGCAAACGGCTATGGCGAGCTGGAGATCAGCCAGAAGCGGTCCGCATTGGAGCGGGTGCTGATTCCCGAAACCCTGGAACAACATCTGCGGCGATTGGATCAGGCCGGATTCAGCCACGCCGGTTTGTGGTTTCAGTGCTTCAATTTCGTTTCACTGGTTGCCAGGACCGGTTAGCACGATGCGCATACCCGTCGACGAGAGATGATCGATCTTCAGCAACTCGATCTTGAGCAGCTCGGTCTTCGGATGCGTGAAACAGCTCTGGCACCCTGGTCAGCATCCCTTCAGGACCGGCTGAACCTGTACTTCAGTCAGCGGCTGCACGGTGAGTTTCACGAGTGGATGGATACGATAGCGCGGCTGCCCGAAATACCGGCGCAGCGCGTCTATCTGGACAGCGCAAGCGTGGGCGTCGGTTCGGGCACACCTCAGGATCCGGCAACCCTGGCGAATGTGGAAAGTCTGTTGCGCACACTTCACCCCTGGCGAAAGGGCCCTTACGACGTCCATGGTATCGGGATCGATACGGAATGGCGGTCTGACTGGAAATGGGAGCGCCTGGCGCCGCACATCTCCTCCTTATGCGGGCGCGTTGTCCTGGATGTTGGCTGCGGCAACGGTTACCACTGCTGGCGCATGGCTGGCGCAGGGGCAAACCTGGTTATCGGCATCGATCCCACGCAACGCTATCTTGCCCAGTTTCTTGCCATACGCCATTTTCTGGGCCGGGAATGGCCGGTATACCTGCTCCCCTTCGCCAGCGAGGACCTGCCTCGCAACCTCCAGGCTTTCGACACGGTATTTTCCATGGGTATCCTTTATCATCGCCGTTCGCCCATCGATCATCTGCTGGAACTCAAGGGTTTTCTCCGCAGCGGGGGGGAGCTGATTCTCGAAACCCTGGTGATAGAAGGCCCGGAAGGCGCCGTACTGGTCCCGGAGGGGCGTTACGCCAAGATGCGCAATGTCTGGTTCATACCATCCCCGGCCACGCTTGCCGTCTGGCTGAAACGATGCGGGTTCAGAAATGTCAATATCAGGGATGTCAGCGTAACCAGTCTGGCGGAGCAGCGATCCACCGACTGGATGCGGTTTGAGTCGTTGTCGGACTTTCTGAATCCCGATGATCGCTCACGTACGCTGGAGGGCTACCCCGCCCCCAGCAGGGCCATACTCACGGCAGTCAAACCATGAAATTCCCGGTGTAAACCGCTACCTGATATACCGATTCAACCTATCCGACACACAGGAGGTCTTGTCGACATGGCAATTTCAAATCGCTATCTCCTCTTCCTTGCTTTCTTCGCCGGAGGCGCTGCCGCGCTGGAGGTGAATATCACCCCCGACCTCGACCGGCTGGAGGTCCGGCATGGAGACAAGATGGTCACGGTTGTCCGCAACCAGGACACCCAGGCCATGATCGACCCGGCATACGCCCGGACCTCCCGGCCCTGCCCACCCTTCTGTGCCCAGCCGATGAAGGTGGCCGAAGGCGTGGAAACGATAGGAGAGATCGAACTGCTGGCGTTCATGAAGACCCGCCTCTCGGACGGGACAGGCGTGCTTATCGATGCCCGGACCCCGAGATGGTACCAGGCGGGGACCATTCCCGGTTCCGTCAATATCCCCTACACCCAACTCAATCCCGCCCAAGGCGCCGATGACATCACGCTTGAAGATGCGCTGCTGCCTTTGGGTGTCACACTCGGGGATGACGAGAATTGGGATTTCTCACAGGCCAGACGCTTGGTCCTCTGGTGCAATGGCCCCTGGTGCGGCCAATCACCTGTAGCGATCAGGGGGCTGTTGAGCATCGGTTATCCCGCGGAAAAGTTGCTCTACTACCGCGGAGGCATGCAGCTGTGGCAGATATTCGGCCTGCCCCTGGTCAAGCCTGACGGAACATTGCTCAACAAGTTGGAATAACCTCTGGCGGCTCCCCACCGGAACCCGTTGCACCGGGGAATGACTGCACGCTGCCGAGACCCTTGTGATCATCGGGGGGCCGACCCAATATTATGCTTGAAGAGTGGAAACGGCCTGGTCACGGGATCCAGAGGTAATGCATGGAGTACAAAGACTATTACGAAATCATGGGGCTCAAGCGTGATGCCACGCAGGATGATGTCAAGCGCGCTTATCGGAAACTCGCACGCAAATATCATCCGGATGTGAGCAAGGCACCGGACGCGGAGCAGAGATTCAAACTTCTGGGCGAGGCCTACGAGGTTTTGAAAGATCCGGAAAAACGGGCCGCTTATGATCAGCTGGGATCCAACTGGAAAGCTGGTCAGGAGTTTCGTCCGCCACCGGATTGGGACGCGGGTTTTGAATACAGCGGCGGCGGTTTCACCGGCGGGGGCGCGTCTGCATTCAGTGATTTTTTCGAGACCCTGTTCGGTCGCGGCTTCGAGACGGGAAGAGGCGGTCGCACGACGTTTCATAACCGGGGAGAAGACCACCACGCGAGGGTCCTGATAGATGTGGAAGATGCCTATCATGGAGCTGCCAGAACGATCAGCCTGCAGACACCGGAACTCGACCCCCAGGGCCATGTGCTGACACGGGAGCGCACCCTCAACGTGCGAATTCCCAAAGGTATCAGGGAAGGCCAGCAGATTCGCCTCACCGGCCAGGGTTCTCCCGGACTCACCGGGGGTCACCCTGGCGACCTTTACCTGAAGGTGGAGTTCCGACCGCACCGTCTCTATCGAATCGAAGGGAGGGATCTCTACCTGGATCTGCCTGTGGCTCCCTGGGAGGCGGCACTCGGAGCCAGGGTCAAGGCCCCCACGCCAACCGGGGTCGTAGACTTGCAGATTCCGGCGGGATCGGCCTCCGGACGCAGGTTGCGTCTCAAAGGACGCGGCATCCCCGGCGATCCGCCCGGTGACATCTTTGCAGTGCTGAAGATCTCCCTGCCCCAGGCCGGGAATGAAAGGGAGAAGGCGTTCTATCGCAAGATGGAACA
>JAHEHQ010000195.1 GCA_024644505.1 Gammaproteobacteria bacterium | reverse complement strand
TCCGCCACCCGGGCGGTAACACCGCTTCATCCCTGTCCGTCAGGTTATCCTGCGGCCCGATACCGCCATGGACTGAAAGCAATCAACGGGCATTCACCTACAGACAGCGTCGTTTTTATAACACTCGATCAGGCCTTTTGTCCAAATCCCCCGGGTTTCTCCATCTCTCATACGACGTCTCCCCCGGCCCTTCTTCAATGATTCGAGGCGTCCTCCAACCTGAACCCCACCTTCAGCACCACCTGCCAATGGGCAACCTTTCCGTTGACCACATGCCCCCTTGTTTCCGTGACTTCAAACCAGTCGATATTGTGGATCGTCTGGGAGGCCCTGGTTAAGGCATTCTCGACGGCCTTGTCCGAGCTCTCGGTGGAAGACCCCACGAGTTCGATCTTCTTGTATATATGTGCTGACATGGTGTCCCGAAACTCCTCTGATTGCCTGATGAAGTTGACCTCAAACGGGGCCGACAGGTATTTTGGGGGCCTATCATAACCGAGAAGCCAGGGGTACGGGTTAACCCAGCGCTCGGTTTGCAACATTAAGGAGGTGAATCAAAGTGAAGCTCTCGTTTCAGGATCTCGGGCAAGGCGTCACCTGCATTGAAACCCATTTTGAAAGAACCGGTCTTGCCGGCTGCTATCTGATTCAGCAGGGCCGGGCCGCCGCCCTGATCGATACCGGGACCGCCCGCACCGTCCCGAATATCATGGAGCTCCTGGAACTGCGCGGTATCCGGCCGGAGCAGGTCAGATACGTCATACCCACCCACGTTCATCTCGATCACGCAGGGGGTTCGGGGCAATTGATGGAGCTGCTGCCGGAAGCCAGTCTGGTCGTTCACCCGAAAGGCGTCAGGCACCTGACGGATCCCGCCAAGCTGACCGCCGGCGCAACCGCGGTCTACGGGGAGGAACAGTTTGTAAAGAATTTCAAGGAGCTCAAATCGGTTGCGAAAGAGCGGGTCATCGAGGCGACAGATGGGTTGCGCATCGACCTTGACGGCCGCAGCCTGGTCTGCCTGGACTCACCCGGGCACGCCAATCATCACAACTGTATCTGGGACGAGACGAGTCACGGTTTTTTCACCGGCGACACCTTCGGCATCGCCTATCCCGAACTCACCACCGCGCAGGGACCGTTCATGCTGCTGCCTTCAACCCCGGTGCAGTTCGATCCGGATGCCTGGCACCAGACCTTGGACAAGCTCATGGCCTGCGAGCCGGAAAGGATGTACCTGACCCATTACTGCAAGGTGGAAAATCCCGATACGCTGGTGGGCGCCCTCCATGAGGAGATAGACGCCTATGTGGATATCGCACTCTCCTGCGATGACGGGGAGCGGGAAAACGGGATCAGGACGGGGCTGGAGGCACTCTATCTGGAACGCTTGAGGCGCCACGGATCGCGGCTTTCAGAGTCAGAGATTCACCGGCTACTCGACATGGACCTGGCGCTCTGCGCCCAGGGTTTGGAAGTGTGGCTTCAGCGGCGGGAAAACCGGGCGGCCTGAGCAGGGCCCAGTAAACAGGCCCTACCCTTTCGCGGTGTACCGGGCATCGGTCAGGTCCCAGCACACAGTGCAATCCAGCTCGGCCAGGACTTTGACCAGCCCCCCCTCGCCTTCCTGCAGCAGCAACGAAAGCGGCGTCCGGCCCAGACGCCGATGAACCCGTCGCAGCCAGATGGGGGCCATATTGGGGTTGGTGGGATAGGTGGTTCTCAGGGCCCCCGCGATACGCAGTATATAATCCGCCCGCCGATCCACACCCGGATCATCCGGAAAGGATTCGTGGCTGCGAAACTTTTGCAGCCCTCTTCCCCTCACCTCCCGGGGAAGCCCCAATACGGCATTCATCTCTTTGGCACCCAGTTTCCAGGAATCCAGGATACTCATGGTCGCCTTGGTAAACAGGAGGCGGTTTTCCGGGGTCATGTCACTCATCGATATTCCTTGGATCAGCTCTTTTTCCTACTAATTTGGTGGGATATTACCAGAACCGCAGACGCAAAGGAAAAGAACATCGGTTTCATCGGAACAGTCGCCGCCACCAGCGCTTGCGGTTTCCCGGCAGATGGATCCCGGCAGAGAGGTCACAGGGCGCCAGTTTGCTCAGGATCCATCCGGGCAGGGGCGGATTGTCGCTGTAGCCGCATGTGACCCCAAGATTGTTCGGATCATAGATCTTGATGAAGCCAGGCTGCCTGAGATCATCGGCATAAACGATGCCGCAGTAATCCTCGCCGTGTTCCTCACGCAAAAGGGCGTCGATCCTGGCGATGAACCTGTGCAGCTGTTCCCGGGTCGATGTCTCCGCGGGAGGCGGCTCCCCGATGGCGTAGATGTACCATTCCCCGGTGCTGTCGGCCCGCAGGACCTGCCACAATGCATCCAGATGATGCCAGCGCAGTGTGGAGATGAAGCTTCCCCGAAAAGCGGTCAGGAATGCAGCCTGATCCGACTCCCGCAGTTCGCGCCCGTCACCCGCCTGACCTCCGGCATTCATTTGCGATACTGACGCCGGATACCCGGAAAACCGTCACATTTTGTCGAGCATTTCGTCCACGAGACGCTCCGACTCGAGCCAGTCCTCGACTTCCCAGCCGCTCTCGAACCCTCGTTTTTCCGCACGAAAATAGGCCATCTTGGCGATCATCTCGTAACGCTCCCGTGGATCGATCCTGCGGAGTGTCGATTCGGCGACCTTCCCACCGGCAGGGGTTCTCTTCCGGGGTGCCGCGGCTTTCCTGACAACCTTTTTCTTTACGGTTGTCTTTGCAGCGGTCTTTTTCACCACCTTCTTCTTGGCCGCTTTCTTCACGGGAGTCTTCTTGGTCGATCCGCCGGTCTTACCGGATGCCTTCTTGCTGCTGGAACTCGCCACTTGGGTTATCTCCTTATCAATTACCGAAACACAGAACGATTCCCTTTACGAATCGACGATGAGTTTACCGGAAAACCCGGCGCAGACATCATACAAGACTGTTTATGCAGGAATATGACCACTGAATGACATCCCCCAATTAAGGTACAATCCCAAGCTTTGAATCAACACCGCATTGCATTGCCATGACAAAACCCAACGCATTGTTCGAATCCAACCTTCCGCAATTACAGATGCTCAACCGGGGCAAGGTCAGGGACATCTACGACCTGAACCCGGAACAGCTGTTGATCGTCACCAGCGATCGCCTCTCCGCCTTCGACGTGGTGCTGCCCCAGCCCATACCCGGCAAAGGGGAGGTGTTGACCCGGGTGGCCAATTTCTGGTTCCACAGGACCCGGGATATTATACCCAACCATCTGACGGACACCCCGCTGGAGGAGGTGATCCCGGACAAGGAACAACGGGAGCTCCTGGGAGATCGGGCCCTGGTCGTCCGCAAACTCAAGCCTTTGCCGGTGGAGGCCATTGTCCGTGGCTACCTGATCGGCTCGGGATGGAAGGATTATCAAAGAACCGGAGGGGTATGCGGGATCGATCTCCCCGGTGGATTGCAACAGGCAGATAAGCTCCCCGAGCCCATCTATACGCCCTCCACCAAGGCGGAGATCGGCGCCCACGACGAAAACATCGACTTCGAGAAGACCCTCGATCTGCTCGGCCGGGATGTGGCAGAGCAGGTAAGAGATGTCAGCCTGCGAATCTACACCGAGTGCGCGCGGTATGCCCTGGACAAGGGCATCATCATCGCCGACACCAAATTCGAATTCGGCCTGGACGAAAGCGGACGACTCTATCTGATCGACGAAGTGCTCACCCCGGATTCATCGCGATTCTGGCCGGCGGATCAATATCAGCCCGGCATCAGCCCCCCCAGTTTCGATAAACAGTTCGTGCGGGATTACCTGGAGACCCTGGACTGGGACAAGACGCCGCCCGGTCCGGCGCTGCCGCAGGATGTGATCGACAGGACGGCGGAGAAATACCGGGAGGCGGAGGAACGCCTGACCGGTGGCTGAGCCGCCGGAGCCCGACAGGGTCGCATACAAAAGACGGCCGGGTGACGATGTCTGAGACTGTCGCACCCTACAGCGGCCTCACACCGGATGTCGTCATCGGCGCCGTGGAATCGGCCGGTTTCGAGCCGGACGGTGGGATGCTTGCGCTCAACAGTTACGAAAACCGGGTCTACCAGGTGGGGCTGGAAGAGGCCCCTCCCCTTGTCGCGAAATTCTACCGCCCGGAACGCTGGAGCGATGCCTGCATCCGGGAGGAGCATGCTTTCAGCCTGGCCCTCGCAGCGGATGAGATCCCCGTTGTCGCCCCTCTCAGCAACCGTGAAAACGAAACCCTGCAGGTGCACCGGGGGTTCCGTTTCACACTCTTTCCCCGCCAGGGGGGACGTTGGCCCGATCTCGAGGACCCGGATCGGCTGATCTGGACCGGGCGTTTCCTGGGACGCATACACCAGTTGGGCGCTGCCCGCGACTTTGAGCACCGCCCTATGATCGATCCCGCCGCGATGGGACGTGAATCATCAGACTGGCTCCTGGGCAACGGCTTCATCCCCATAGATTTGGAGACCCGATACCGCAGGCTCGCGGAGACATTGCAGGCATTGGTGGAGCAGGCATTCACCCGGGCCGCGGACTGCCGCTGGATCCGGCTTCACGGCGACTGCCACCCGGGAAATATTCTCTGGACGGACAACGGACCCCATTTCGTTGACATGGACGACTGCCGCATGGGGCCGGCGATTCAGGATCTCTGGATGCTGCTTTCCGGGGACAGACAGGAATCGGCAATACAGCTTTCCTATGTTCGGGAGGGCTACGAGACCTTTCGTGACCTGGACCCGAGGGAGGTCGCATTGATCGAACCCCTGCGCACCCTGCGCATGATCCATTACGCCGCCTGGATCGCAAGGCGCTGGCACGATCCCGCCTTCCCCAACGCCTTTCCCTGGTTCAACACCCACCAGTACTGGCAGGACCATTTGTCACAACTGGAACAGCAGCAACTGGCACTGGAACAGCCCCCACTACCCCTATACTAAAGCTCAGCGGTTGGTGTTCGGCATATTGACGTAAGCGATGGGTGCATCGGACCCGGTGACGGAGATGCGCACGCTGTCGGAAAAGTCTCCCAGGCTCACCATTGTGTTCGGGGGAAAACTGCCAACCACCTGATTATTGGCCACGACTTCAACAGGCCCTCCGGCATCCGGGGTGTGGTAATAGACGCGACAAGGGGTGACTCTGCACATCCCGGCCTTACCCGGCCCGACCACGGCGGTCATGACACCGTCCGAGGTTGGGGTCCGACCCTCCACGACGTTAGGCCGCGGGTTATTGGTTACACAGCCCCCAAGCAAAGGCAGTAACAAAAACAGGGTGGTGATTCTGGCAAATGAAACATAGCGTTTGAACATCTTTGTATCCTGATTGGGCGCCAATGAGATACCTGAGAGACAGGTTTCGTAAAG
>JAHEHQ010000194.1 GCA_024644505.1 Gammaproteobacteria bacterium | reverse complement strand
TCCCCTGGGAATCGAGCCCACCTTGTAATGAACGAAGGCGCGGGAACCGAGCACCACGGGAAAACCGCGTTCCGCTGCCACGCTGGCCAGAAGCAGCTTGGCATCGAGTTCCCGGACCTGGTTCTCGACCGGTAGCATAAGCGTTGAAACGGTCATTGCGCTCTCTGGGGCTGCTGCAGCAGAAATTCCGCCCAGGCCAGGTCCAGAGGCTCATCGATGTTGACCACCGGCCGTTCGACGGGCACGGCAAGGGTGTCCTCCTGGATAATGCAGCCCCGATCCACGAGTCCTTCCCGGGTTACCGCGTAGGTCAGCCCGTTGCGGTAGAAATAGGCAGGTATCATCTGTCGCGAGGTGTATTTCAAACCCTCTTGCAGGTAAGGTCTCAGGTGTCCCTTGTCGTTCACGCAAAGGGTCCTCTCAGGGGTGAAGTGGGCCGGGGTGCGGCTGACGGTGACCGCCGAGCTGCAGCCGCTTTCCAACAGCGCCCGCACCGTCCGGGTAACGTCGTCGGCCCGCCGCATCGGACTGGTCGGTTCCAGCAGCACCGAGATCTCGAAGCGGGTACCACAGTGGGCCTCACTGGCCAGCCAGGCGTGGCGCCACATGTCCACTGCGGTGGATCGATCCGCGGCCAGTTCCACCGGACGCATGAAAGGCACCTGGAGCCCCTGTCGCCGGCCCTCTTGCGCTATTTCATCGTCGTCGGTGGAGAGCACTGCGAAATCGAGCCAGTCCAGTTCAGCCACCACCCCGGCCGCGTGGGCGATCAGCGTGCGGCCCCCGAGCCGGGCCAGGTTTTTTCGCGGTATGCCTTTGCTCCCGCCTCGCGCGGGGATCACTGCCAGTATCTTTTTGTTATCCAGACTCATCTGTATTCACCCGCAGATTATTCAGGCCGCGATGCGGTAGATATGCTCCCGGACCCGCTCCACACGCAACGGCTCCCGGTCGCCCAGCAGCCGCTGGAACCGCTCCACCCGCTCCCTCATCTCGTTCAGGGTCAGTCCGGGATAACGGTGTCTTTGAAACTCCGGCCGGTACTTGGAGTCCGGCAGACGCCCCTTGAATGTCTTGACCAGGCGCCGCCAGTTGGCGCGCCGCCAGCCCCCCAGCCATTGACCCGCGGAGTGCCGTTGGTTTACTTCGGGGGTCGATACAATGGTCGTCAATGCGTCGACAATGCGCTCGCTGGCAAGAGGTCCCGTCCCGGCGGAAAGGTAGGGTGCAAACATAGATCTTCTTTCCTCGCCGTCTGCCGCACCCAGGTCACCCTTCAGAATACTTTCCAGGGTCCCGCGGAGTTCATCGAAGTCGAAGCACTCGTGACTGAGCCGGTTCGGCAGCACAAACACCTCGTCGTCAAAATAAGGGTCCACGCTGGGGCGATAGGCGATCGCGGGAACGCCTGCCATGTAGGCCTCAACGCCGGTGGTGCAACCGTTGTGTATCAGCGCCCTGCTGGCCATCAGCCAGGGGATCACATTTCCCCGGTTGTCGACCCGCACCCTCGAAGAGTGCTCGGCGAGTGCGTGGTAGACATCGGGCAGTTCCACCGGGTGAGGACGAATAAGGATATTCAACTGCGGAAACGCCTGCTCCAACCGGGGAATGAGCGCTTGAAAGCTTTCGAACAGGGCCTGCTTGTGTGTCTGCAGGCCCTCGGCATACTCTCTGCGCATGCCGACTGCGGCCCGGCCGACGACTGGTCCGTCGGTGCCCTTTCCCTTGAGGAACAGGTTCTGGCTGGGGTTGAAGGCATTGACCGTTCCGAAATTGGTGTTGACCAGGAGAAAATCCCCATGCTCACGAACAAGCCTGTCCGCTTCGTCCTGGTAGTAACCCCGCAATTCCGGACGCAGCATATCGCCCCTGGGATTTCCCGTGATGTGGATCGGGGTGTCGGGATAGTCCGGGTAGCTTCGCCAAAGGGCCGCATTCTCTTCACCCCAGGCAAACAGATGAGACACGCAACGGAATGCCGTGGGGGAGAGTCGACGTGTGAAATAGGTCTCAGCCGGCGGGTGTACCAGCGCCTCTTCATCCCAGGCCGCTATCCTGTGCCCGAGCATTTCCATGATGCGGAACATCTTGACACTACGCTCGGTCATGCTCTTGGAGAGGTAGATGCCGCGCGGAAATGATGCAATATGGAAATCCACTTCGAGACGGGAACCGACCAGGCAGTCGAACCCGCGCCGGGCCGCAATGCAGGCCAGCAGCATCTTCGGTTCGAGTTCCCGCACCTGATTCTCGACCGGGATGATCAGGGTGTTGTTCGGACTGCTCATCGCTTGTTGCCAATTTCCTGGAAGCGGCACCATTTTAACATGGTGCAGATAAAGCGCATGGCTCCTCCCCGATCATGCGTGTATGTCACCGTTGTAGGGCCGAATTCATTCGGCCAACATCTGATTGATTCATATCAAGCATCGGTCGAATAAATTCGACCCTACAGGGGAACGGCCGGAAAAATTCTTGTGTCGGGAAAGAGTCTAGTACCGGACAGGGTCGCCGGAGTTGTCTCTTCCGGCCGAACTGTTATCAGAAAGGGCCGTCATGTGTTGAGCCGCGGGCAAACAGGTTCAACGCGTACATCGCAGGGTGTACACTGGATGCCGTTTTACACAACTGCCGAATCTTCCTGTACCGGGCATTTGAATGCAGGCGGTATTCAGAAGTCATCCGAGGTTAATCATGACAATCAAAGTAGTCTGCACCGGTCCCGTTCAGGCTGTCGTCTGGCTCGAAGAGGCGCTCGGCCAGGGTTTCGAGTTGACTCACGTGGAAGCGGAACCAGAAGCGGTGGCTTCGGGCCTGCAGCAGGCGGACGTGTTCCTCGATGCGTCCATGAAAGTCCCCCTGACCGGTGCGATGATTGAAGCGGCAAAATCGCTGCGACTGATCATCACCGCGACCACGGGTGCCGATCACATAGACGCCGCTGCACTCGAGGCACGCGGGATTCCGCTGAAGACTCTGCGTGGACAGGGTGAATTTCTGCGCAACATCACACCCGCGGCGGAACTGAGCTGGCTGCTGCTGATGACCTGCGCCCGGCGCCTGCGGGGTGCAATCAGACATGTGGAGGAGGGCGGCTGGGATCGCCAGCAGTTCCCCGGCATGATGCTGCATGGCCGCATGCTCGGCACCGTCGGCTGCGGCCGTATCGGTACCTGGGTATCGCGTTACGCAACGGCATTCGGTATGCGGGTCATCGGCTATGACCCTATTCTGAAAACGTTCCCCGAAACCATCCAACAGGCCTCTCTCGACGAGGTGTTCTCCCGCTCCGATTTCGTGGCGCTCACCCTTACCTTCAACGAAGAGACGAAGGGGCTGATCGGCAGCCGGGAACTGGGCATGATGAAAGAAGGCACGGTGCTGGTTAACACCTCCCGGGGTGCCATCGTTCGTGAAGCGGATCTTCTGGAGGGACTGAAGGCGGGAAGGCCCGCGTTTTACGGCACCGACGTGGTGGAGGGTGAGCCCGAGATCGAGCAAAGCCCCATCTGGCAATACGCCAGAGATCACGACAATGTGGTCATCACGCCCCATATCGGTGGCTTCAGCCCCGATGCCCTGGAACGGGTGCTGCGCTTTACGGGGCAACGTATCCGCTCGTTTTTTGAAATGGATTGACGGGGTTTCGAATGTACGAACAGATGGTCGAGGAGTTTGTTGCTGCCGGCGGCCGCCGGGCCTTTGGCATTACCGGCAGTGGTCCGAGTCTGCGCCTGATAGACAGCCTGGAGGGCGCCGGTGTCGAATTCATTACCACCGGCCATGAGAGCACTGCTGCTTTGATGTCAGGCGTCTCGGCCCGGTTGAGTGGCAGTCCCGCCCTGGCACTGACCATCAAGGGACCGGGGTTCATGAACATGCTCCCCGGGCTCCTCTGCAACGCTTACGAGGGATATGCCTCGATCTCCATATCGGAGTCCTATCCCCAGGGCCATGCGGACGCGCGCTGTCATAAATGGCTGGATCACGAGAGGGCCGGCGGGGAGTTTCTGAAACGGCATCTCTTCTATGCATCCGGCCAAGGTCTTTTGAAGCACTGCTGGCAGGCCGCGGGTCAGGAATATCCGGGGCCTGTTCATATGGATCTGGGTGCCGGGGAGAATCCCACAGAATCTACCATGGAGACGAAAATCACTCCCGAATTCGAGCGGGTCCGACAGACAATAGCCGAATCGAGTCGGCCCATGCTGGTGATCGGCTCCCTGGGCCTGCGAGCGGATTGGAGCGGCGAACTGCAGGGGCTCCCGATACCGGTGCTCACCACGCCGTCCGGCAAGGGCGCCATCGACGAACACTCGCCCATGGCCGCCGGCGTCTTCACCGGTGCGGGCAAGACCGATACGCCGGAAAAGCAGTTACTGCCGGAAGCCGATCTGCTGATTACCCTGGGTGCGCGCGCAGGAGAACTGCTCAACCCGGCGTTCGGTATAGACACCCTGAACCTGGACACCATCCCTCCGAGCGCGGGCCGGGTATTTCCCGCACGTCCCCTGGCGGGGCAGACTCACGTGTTGGATGAGGGGCAGATCCGGGATCTGTTCGACCTGCTGCAGGAGAAGGCCTGGGGCCGGGATATGATCGCCGACAGCCATGCCCGACTGGATGCTATTGCAGAAGGGTTCGGCTGGAGTCCCGTTGCCGCCATGCGCCGCGTGCAGGCGATGATGCCCGGGGCGATACAGGTGCTGGATACGGGAAACTATACGGTGATGGGGGAGCATTTCCTGAAGGCAAAGAACAACCACGAGGTACTCGGCACCCCGAACGGACGCTACATGGGCGCGGCGCTGGGCTACGCGCTGGGTGCGTCCTTCGCCATGCCCGAAACACCGGTCATCCTGTGGATAGGCGACGGCGGCATCAGGTCGTTGATGGGTGAACTGGCCTTGGCCGCCGAACACAACCGCCGGTTACTGGTGCTGGTCATGAAGGACGGAAATTTCGGCAGTATCAGGGGCAGTGCCCTGAGCAATGGCCTGACACAGAAACCCGTGGAGCTTTCGAAGCGGTCCCTGGTCCGTATCGGCGAGGCTTTGGGCCTGAATACCGGCATCATCGAAAACGAGGCCGGGCTGGCCGAAGTGCTCGAGGCGTGGCGGCGGGATCCGGGACCCGCGCTCTACGAGTGCCCATTGAACCCCGACAACTATATCGAATTGACCGCATGCCTGAGATGAACAGAGAAAAACAGATCCTGGTTGCAGGTGCCGGCTCCGCCGGTCAGCGTCACGGACGGAATCTGGGAGAACTGGGCTGCGTCGCCAGCTACTATGATCCCCGCAAGGACAGGGTCGAGGAGGCCGCCGCCGGAAACCCTGCCGCCGGACGATTCACCGATTTCGACGCGGCCCTCGCCGATCGTCGATGGGACGGGGTGATCATTGCTTCGCCCCCCAATTTCCACGTGGATCAGATATTGCAGTTTCTGGATGAACAAAG
>JAHEHQ010000009.1 GCA_024644505.1 Gammaproteobacteria bacterium | reverse complement strand
TGGCGATCTTGAAAAAATGCGTTCCGCCGGGGCGGAACTGGTACCTTTTAACAGCCTTACCGATCCCTCTTTGCCCAGGGTAGACGGTCTGTTTATCGGGGGCGGATTTCCCGAGTCTGTCATGGAGGATCTCGAGGCCAATTCAACGCTTCGCCAAGAGATACGTCGATTCATTGAGAGCGGCGGGCCGGTGTATGCTGAATGCGGCGGTCTGATGTACCTGGCTCGAAGCCTGTCCTGGAAAGGTAAAATCTGTAAAATGGTTGGGGTAATACCGGGCGATGCAGTAATGCATGAAAGGCCCCAGGGTAGAGGCTATGTGGTGCTGGAAGAGACGGGGGAGAGTCCCTGGTCCCAGGGGGTTGCCGGGGAGATTGCCGCCCACGAGTTTCACTACTCGGCCCTGGAGAACCTCGACGGGGGTATCCGGTTTGCTTACAGGGTAAGGCGGGGTATGGGATTGGACGGCGTCCATGACGGTATCGTCTACAAGAATCTTCTGGCCAGCTACACACATCTTCGGGATACGGGCGGCAACAGGTGGACCCATCGATTCGTGAGCCACGTCAGGGATTGCCGTGGGGACAGGCCGCATCGGACGCAAGATTGAGGAGGGTAGAATGTTCAAGATCACCGAAACTGCAGCCAAGCAGGTGCGTGTCGCCGCCAAGCAGAGTGGTGCCGAGGGTATGGCGCTTCGGATGGCGGCACGTCAGAAGGAAGACGGTACGATCGACTATCTCATGGGTTTCGACGAGGCCCGCGAGGAGGACATACATACCAATTGCTGCAGTGTGGAGATCGTCATGGCGCCGGAGGCGGTGCCGCTCCTCGAAGAGGCGGTGATGGATTATGTGGACCTGGACAAAGGCGGTTTCCAGTTCATTTTTCTCAATCCGAAGGACGCCAACTACACGCCTCCCACGGAGGTTTAGTGCATTTTTAACCGCCAAGACGCCAAGGGCGCCCAGTTTGTTATTGTTGTGAGAAGAGGCTCATTTTCGGTCTCGAACCCCGCCATCCATCTATCGGGTCTTTGAACATAAAACCCTTCTTGGCGCACTTGGCGTCTTGGCGTTTTCTATTTCAATTCAATATTGATGAGTGATCGTTCCGAATCCAATGGAAATCTCCAGTGAAGACGCCCTGCGGCTGAATGTTCTGCTTGCCAATGCGCCCCAGGCAATACGGATTCATGAGTCGAGCATGACCCTTTACGGCCTGCTTGAATCCGGAGAGTCCAGTGTCAAACTCAACCCCTCCTGCAGCGACGAGAAATATCTCAAACTGATTCGAGCCTTTCTTTCAGACCGGGCCCTTGGCAGCCCGGGGGGATACCCTTTCTATCTTCAACGCTGGACCCGAATGGGGCGCATGCGCGAGGACAGTCTGGAGCGGCTGCTGCTGCTGGGGGACCCGGCTGCCGTGTTTGCCGTAGTCTGCGCCGAAGGCCTCACCAGTGAACTGGCCCGGCGCGCCTGGTGGGCGGCGGAGGAGGCGGAAAATGCCAGGCGCATGCTCCAGACCCGGGAGGTGGTGCAGAGTGACACCGGGCCGTTGCTGGCCCGATACCTGATCGAGTACCTGCCCTTTGAGTCGGAATCCGAGACCATGGTGGAATCGGTTCGCATGGCGCTTCAGCCGGGGTTGCTGGACCAAGATGAGCGACTGGCCCTGTGGAAGAAAGCGAGCCGCAAGACAGCCTATCTGGTGGGTTTCATAGCCGCCGACCCGGATGATCTGCCGGAGCCGCTGCCGCCGCGTGATGACTTCAGTCTCCACCAGGATCGGTTGGGTGGAATGGGTGCAGGGGGAGACGCGCTTTCCGCGCTGATGCTGAAAATGCTCTCGGGTCCCGGGCAGACCTACATCAGCACCTGTCGGCGCATTCTGGGCAAGCCCACGACCCAGGATGTGGTGACCACGACCCTGGAAGTGCTTTGCAATTATTGCGGTGCGGCGAGGCCTGACGGAGACGGCGCCTCCAGCATCGATCAGCTGTTAACGGAGGCAGACGATTTTCTGGGTTCGGCAGAGGCCGGGGTGATCCTCGCTCAGGACCAGGAACTTGCGGAGGAGTTGAAAGCGGCCCGGATACTTTCAGGGCTTGGCCGGGAAGTGATGCGCTCCCTGCTGGGCGACAGCAGCGCCATCGGCAGCCTGATGCGCCGGAAACTGGAGCCGCTGCTTACCCAGGCGAAGCGGCAGTTCGATATTCTTCTCGGCACAAATGCGTGAAAAATCGGAAGCTTCTGTAGGGTCGAATTCATTCGACCAAAGCTCGAAATGATGGTTGTTGGCCGAATGAATTCGGCCCTACAGTTCTGCTGACGGATGGAATGTGGTTTGTCGAAAATGCTGATTTACCCACTCAGTCAGGGGAGGAGCCGAAAATCGAAATGATCGGGGCCAGAGTGGAAGGACTCTGACCCCGTCGGACCGGCGTAACTTCGCCCCGGATCAATCCGAATCGCTGCTCCGGCCCTGCTGAAATTTCTTTGCCATGTCCTGCTGCAGGTTGCCGGGCACCGGGTCATAGTGGCTGAACTCGATCTCATAGCTGCCTTCACCGGCTGTCATGGATTTTAATTTCGAGCTGTAGTCGTCCAGTTCTGCCAGGGGCACGACGCCGCTGATCACCATTCGACCGGCTGTTGCGGCTTCCGTACCGCTCACCCGGCCCCGCCGGGTCGAGAGGTCCGCCGCGATATCACCCATGGAGTCACCAAGGACAGTGACCTTTATGTTGACCATCGGCTCCAGCAGAACCGGCCGGGCCTTTTCAAGTGCTGCCTCGAAGGCCTTGCGGCCGGCGGTTACAAAGGCGATCTCTTTTGAGTCCACGGCATGATACTTCCCGTCGTAGACGCTGACTTTCACATCCTGGATGGGGTAGCCGGCCACGAAGCCTTCCTCCAGTGCGTGGTGAATACCTTTTTCCACTGCGGGGACCAGGGACCCGGGAATGACACCCCCTTTGATTTCATCCACGAACTTGAACCCCTCACCGCGAGGCAGGGGTTCGACGCGCAGGTATACCTCACCGAACTGACCGGCGCCGCCGGTCTGTTTCTTGTGCCGATGATGGCCCTCCGCGGAACCGGTGATGGTTTCCCGATAGGGAATGCTGGGCGGCCGTGTGTCGACACTGACATTGTAGCGCTCTTCGAGCTTTTCCAGAGTGACACGCAGGTGCAAATCCCCAAGACCCCGTATAACGGTCTCGTTGGCCTGGCTGTCGTGATCCAGTTTCAGACAGGGGTCTTCCGACTCGAGTTTTCGAAGGGCATCGGAAAGTTTCTGGTCATCGCTTCGTTTCTTGGGGATCAATGCCAGGCCGAAAAGCGGCATGGGGAATTTTTCCGGTTCCAGAACCAGTCTATCCTCATCGTGGGAGTCGTGAAGTACCGCATCCCTGAATATCTCTTCGACCCGTGCCACGGCGCAGATATCCCCCGGCACGCCTTTCCCCATCTCCTGGTGATCCTTACCCTGCAGCTGCAGCAGATGGGAGACCTTGAAGGGCTTTCGGGCATCGCCTATGTAAAGTTGGCTGTTGGGCGATAAGTTGCCCTGGTGTATGCGGAACACGCCGAGTTTTCCCCGGAACGGGTCATTGCTGACCTTGAAGACATGGGCAATTGCATGGCTGCCGGACTCCGGGTTGATCTCTATGGGTACGGGCTGTTCGCCTTCGCACTTCATGAAGTGCGGCGGATTGCCTTCCGTGGGATCGGGCATCAGCTGGGTGAATATCCTGAGGAGCTGCCTGATGCCGACACCGGTGGTGGCGGAGGCGAAGCAGATCGGTATCAGGTGCCCTTCCCGCAGGGCTTTTTCGAAGGGGTCGTGCAGCTGTTCAGGATTCAACTCCTCGCCCTGCTCCAGGTACAGCTCCATGAGTTCCTCGTCCATCTCCACCACCTGGTCGATGATGTTGGTGTGGGCTTCGGCCACCGAGGAGAACTGGGTCTCATCACCCTCCAGCGTGAAGAAGCAGTCCACAACCTTGTCGCCCGAGGCTGACGGCAGATTGAGGGGCAGGCACTCGGCACCGAATTGTTTCCGGATTTCCTCGACAAGCTCCTCCAGTTTCACCTGCGGGGAATCAATCTTGTTGATGATGATCATGCGGCATCGCTCGTCATCCTGGGCGTGCTGCATCATGGTGTGGACGGCGGGCTCGATGCCCGACTCGGCATTGATGACGACGGCGGCAGTCTCTACCGCCTGCAGGACGCCAAAGGCGAGTCCGAAGAAATCGTGCAGTCCCGGGGTGTCGATCAGGTTGATGTGCTTGCCGTCCCTACTGATCGTCGCAAGGGCGGAATTCAGGGAATGCTGGTACTTTTTCTCCAGAGGTTCGAAGTCACAGACGGTATCGCCCCGTTCGATGCTGCCCTGGGCCTGTATCACGCCTGAGTGATACAGGAGGGCCTCCACCAGCGTCGTTTTTCCGGCGCCGGACTGGCCCACCAGGGCGATATTGCGGATATCGTGGGTGGTGTGTGCAGACATGCTAGTCTCCTAGGGTTTTCGATAACGTATTCTGTGTTTTTCTCGAAAGCTCACCATGCAGGGCAGGATGTACCGATATCGCTCTGCTTTTTCATTGCCCTGGCTGGTTGGCGGCCATTGATTTTTTATATCGGCGCTGCGAGTTCCTTTTATCTCCGATGGCGTCTCCGGGTGCTATGATCCTGGTCAACATTCCCCTCAACCGACCCTTTTTTTTGCCCCCGGGCGGGAAAGTATAATACGAAATCGTGCCGGTCAGTCCCGGGACCTTCTCTTCCGGCCCTGATAGGCGGCGATCTCCTTGATGATGTCCTGGAATGGCAGTTTGTCGAGGCTCTGGAAATGCCCGATAACATCATTTATCAACCCGTATACGTCCTCTATGCTGGCGGGTGTCTGCCGGTTACCGTGCAAGGCAACGTGCAGGCCGCGCAATCCGCCAATTTGGATGCGCATGGCTTTTGCATGGGGCAGCACACCGGATTCATCGGCGGCCCTCAGAGTAAAGCGTGAGTGCTGACGAAGCAGTTTCAGCAGTTCCTCGCAATGCTGTTGTCCCTCATCTGACCGGCAGTGCACCGCCTCCCGCTCGGCAATATACAGGCGCTTGGCCTGACAGCATGCACATTGATTGGAAAGAATGCCCTTCTCATACAGGCATGCACGGTCATTGATATCCCGGTATGTTCTGATGAAGGCATCCTGGTCCATGGGTGCCCGGTCAGTCTCCCTGCTCGGTAAATCGGTGAATCATGCGCCGGTCGCGCTTGCTTGGCTTTGTCGAGGGTGCACGGGTAGTGCTGGCCTTGAGCAGACGTTCCTGCCTGATAATCTCCTGGCGTTTCAGGGTGCTCGATTCGTCTTCCTCGTAGAAATGCACGGCTTCGGAGGCCGGGCGTCTTTGTTTGGGCAGCACCCTGATCAGGATATTCCACTCCAGAGCGCCTTTGTGGATACGCAGTCTCGACCCCTGTTTGACCTCTTTACCGGGTTTCGTCCGCTGACCGTTGAGGTGCACCTTCCCACCAATGATCGCTTCCGCGGCCAACTTGCGGGTTTTGAAGAAACGGGCGGCCCAGAGCCATTTGTCCAGTCGCAGTGCATCGGCCTGCCGGGCTTTGTTCATCAGGTCGGATCGGCTTCTTCCTGGGTGACGCCAGGAGAGTCTTCGGGCTGAAGACCCAGTAGTTCATCCAATTTACCGAAGGCGTTGAGCTCGGCCAGGTTTTCATACCCACCTACGTGATAGTCGTCTATGAAGATCTGGGGTACGGTCCTCCGTTTGCTGCGTTCCAGCATTTCCCGCATAAAATCCCGGTTGCCCTCGATGCGGCGTTCCTCGTAACTCACGCCTTTCTTATGCAGCAGCGCCTTTGCGCGCACACAATAGGGACAGATATTGGTTGTGTACATGACGACCTTGGGCATGGGGTACTCTCTCGATAGGGCCTGTTTTCAATCGTAGCAGCAGCTTTGCGTCGGGTCTACACGGCTGCCCGGGAGGAGGCCCGGTCGGACGGGAGGCGTCCTCCGGCGTTATGATAAGGGCGGTTGGGGACGCATTCAGGTTTCTTGTGATGTCCGGTTTCGTGTGCGGACCGGCGGGAGGATCCATGATGGGGGCTAAGGGTGGATACAAACCGATACAAACCCGGTTTCTGACGGCTGGCAGGTGGACCGCCGTGGGTTGGGCATCGCGGATCCTTTTGGTGATGTCACTGGCTGCGGCGGGTCTGGTTATTCACGCCAAGGAAGAGGGGCAGATCGGTTTACGGGCAATAAAGAAAACCTGGCTCGGGGATTTCGACGGCATGGTCGAAAGGCGCACCATCAGGGTGCTGGTCGTGTACAACAAGATGTTCTATTTCCTGGACGGCGGCACCCAACGGGGCATTGCTTACGAACTGCTTACCAAGTTCGAGAATTTCGTCAACAGAAAGCTCAAAAGCCGAACACTTAAAACCCGTGTGGTATTTTTGCCGGTTTCCCGTGATCAGCTGTTGCCGGCCTTGTTGCAGGGTAAGGGGGATATTGCGGCTGCGAATCTGACGATCACCCCGGAGCGGCAGCAACTGGTTGATTTCAGTAACCCCTTGGCGGGTGGGGTCGATGAGATCCTGGTAACAGGCCCTGCGGCGCCGGAAATCGAAGATCTGAATGATCTGTCCGGCAAGACAATACATGTTCGCACCTCCAGCAGCTATTTTTCCAGCTTGGTTCGTCTCAACGGGCGCTTCCTGACACAGGGTCTTGCGCCTGTCAGGATTGTTCCGGCGGACGAATACCTGGAAGACTCGGATCTGCTGGAGATGGTTAACAACAGTATGCTGCCCATGATCATCGTGGACAGCCACAAGGCTGAATTCTGGGGGACGATCTTCGAACAGATCAGGCTCCGGCATGACATTGCGGTGAACACCGGCGGCAGAATCGGCTGGGCCTTTCGAAAGGACAGCCCGAAACTCACGGCTGTCGTCAACGAGTTCGTCAAGCAGCACAAGAAGGGCACGCTGGTGGGGAATATTCTGCTCAAACGCTACCTGAAAACCAACAAATGGACCCGCAATGCCATGAAGCCCGAGGAACTTCGTAAATTCTCCGATACCGCAGGGTTGTTTCAAAAATATGCCGAACGCTATGACTTTGATTATCTGATGATTGCCGCCCTTGCCTACCAGGAGTCCCGGCTTGACCACAGCCGGAAAAGTCCGGCCGGTGCGGTGGGCATCATGCAGCTCCTGCCCAGCACTGCGAGGGACCCCAACGTGGGTATCGAAGACATAGGGGATATTGAAAACAATATCCATGCCGGTACCAAGTATCTGCGGTTTCTGAGAGACAGGTATTTTTCGGATCCGCAGATAGAGCCCCTTGACAGGATGCTGCTGGGCTTCGCTGCCTACAACGCGGGGCCGGCCAAGGTGATCAGGCTTCGAAAAGAGGCGGCCAAGGCGGGATTGGACCCTAATCGCTGGTTTGCCAATGTGGAAGTCATAGCCGCCAAGCGGATCGGCAGGGAAACGGTGCAATACGTAAGCAATATTTACAAGTATTACGTAGCTTATCGAAGTATCGTCGACCATCTGGATACAAAGCAGCAGAGGCAGGCCCGGTTGCCTGCATCGCCCATTGTCGAGGTTGACCGACCGTCATACGACCCGCATAATCTTGCGTCTGTAAAAGGGGAGCCGTTGGGTTCCCGTTTGCCCAAGTTATGGCGGCCTGTATTGGTCCCCCCGCAACGAAACATTGTGAACCCGGTCAGGCCCGGAAGGGAGCAGCCGCAGCATTGCGCTCGTGTGCCGGGGTGTGGCTGGTGTGGGCCGCCACCCTTATTTCTGGTCGTATAACCTTGGTTCCCTTGTTCTAATTACCCAATGAGTTATCAGGTTCTGGCCCGTAAATGGCGGCCCCGCATTTTCAGCGAGATGGTCGGTCAGGAGCATGTTGTGCGTGCCCTGAGCAATGCGCTGGATAACGATCGGCTGCACCATGCCTACCTGTTCACGGGCACGAGGGGCGTGGGTAAGACCACGCTGGCCAGGATTCTGTCTAAATCCCTGAATTGCGAGAAAGGTGTCAGCTCCACGCCTTGCGGGGAGTGCAGTGCCTGTACCGAGATAGATGAAGGGCGTTTCATCGATCTCCTGGAAGTGGATGCTGCCTCCCGCACCAAGGTGGACCAGACCAGGGAACTGCTGGAGAACGTACCCTACGCCCCGGTTCGCGGCAGGTACAAGGTCTATCTCATCGATGAAGTGCACATGTTCTCGGGCGGGAGTTTCAACGCCCTGCTCAAGACCCTTGAGGAACCCCCTCCCCATGTAAAATTCCTGCTTGCCACCACCGATCCCCAGAAGGTTCCGGTAACGGTGCTGTCGCGCTGTCTGCAGTTCAACCTGAAACGGCTGCCGTTCGAGCAGATCCGGGGCCAGTTGAAAAAGATCCTGGAGTGGGAAAAACTGGAATTCGATCTCGCGGCCCTGGGACTCCTGACCCGGGGGGCGGATGGCAGCATGCGCGATGCGCTCAGTCTCATGGACCAGGCCATTGCCTTCGGGGGAGGCAGGGTGATGGAACCGGACGTAAGGGCCATGCTCGGTGCCATCAACCTGGAGCGGGTGCACGATATTTCCCTGGCGCTGTCGGATGGTGATGCCGGCGGGGTGATGTCACAGGTATCGGCCCTGGCCGAGCAGGCCCCCGATTTCGCCGGGGTATTGCAGGATCTGCTGGGGCTGCTGCACCGCGTGGCATTGGTTCAGGCGGTTCCGGAGGCACTGGACGACAACAGCGGTGATCTTGAACAGGTGAGGGCACTGGCGGATAAAATGGTGCCGGAAGATGTACAGCTGTTCTACCAGATCGGCCTGATCGGTCAGCGGGATCTGCCGCTGGCACCGGACCCGAGGGCCGGCTTCGAAATGGTGTTGCTGCGAATGCTGGCGTTTCGCCCCGGTGCCCCTAACCAAAGTTCAACACTGCGCGCCGGCAGCCGAAAACGAACCCAACCGGCTGCCGAAGAAAAAAAAACGGCTGAATCCGGGGGGGCACGGCCGGAGTCCCCGGTAAAATCGCCGGGGTCGCGAAAACCCGCGGCAGGTGCCGAAGTCGATCTTGAAAAATGGCACGAAGTGGTAGAATCCATGGACCTGGGCGGCATAGCCCGCCAGCTTGCGAACAACTGTGTTTACCGGAGTTGGGACGGCAGGACATTGCAGCTGCAACTGGATCCCACCCATCGACACCTGCAGGTGGGCAGCTCTCAGCAAAGACTGCGACTGGCATTACAGGATCTGCTGGATGCGGATGTGAAGCTGGTGATCGAGGCCGAGGCTGCCCAGGTCGATACGCCCGCGATGAGGCAGGCCCGGACCCGGGAGGAGAGGCAAAGGGAGGCCGAGTCCGAGATGGCCGCTGATCCCCTGGTGAAGACCATGGAGGAGCGGTTTGGAGCCCGCCTCATACCGGAGTCGGTAAAACCGGTGGACAGTACCGGGAGCGGCAAGTGATTGGTTATACCGGAGACCGAACGACACACACGAGGAATTCCTGATGAAAGGTTCGATTGGCAATCTCATGAAACAGGCCCAGAAGATGCAGGAGGATCTCCAGAAAGCCCAGGAGCAACTGGCGCAGGAGGAGGTCACCGGCGAGTCGGGTGGGGGCATGGTGAAGATCACCATGAACGGCAGACACGAGGTCCGGCGAGTGGTCATTGACGACAGCCTGGTGGGCGATGATCGCGAGATGCTGGAGGATCTGGTGGCTGCAGCCATGAACGACGCGGTACACAAGGTGGCCGACAGAACCCGGGAGAGCATGTCGGGTCTCACCAGCGGGATGGCGTTGCCGCCCGGCTTCAAGATGCCGTTCTAGGATTTTCTGAATTTCTCACTCAATCCGTGCCGGAAAGACCCCTGCTGGATCAGTTGATGGATGCCCTGCGATGTCTGCCGGGTGTGGGCCCGAAATCTGCCCAGCGAATGGCCTTTCATCTGCTGGAAAGGGATCGGGACGGCGGCCGGCGGCTGGCCCGGGTCCTTGAACAGGGGATGGACAGGATCGGCCATTGCACGCGTTGCCGGATACTGTCCGAGACTGAACTATGCAGGCTCTGCACCAATCCAAACAGGGACGACAGCCTGTTGTGCGTGGTGGAAACGCCGGCCGAGGTAATGGCTATCGAGCAGTCGGCCGGCTTCAGCGGGCGATATTTCGTACTCGGCGGCCGCCTGTCCCCCCTGGACGGCATCGGACCCCGGGAGATCGGTCTGGATCAACTGGATCCGCTGCTCCGGGAGGGCCGGGTACGGGAACTGATCCTGGCCACCAATCCCACAGTAGAGGGTGAGGCCACGGCACATTATATTGGTGAGCTTGCACGTCCTTATGGCATCAAGGTATCCCGGATAGCCCACGGTGTGCCTCTGGGAGGGGAATTGGAGTACGTGGATGGAGGCACGCTATCCCATGCGTTTGCCGGCAGGCGGGAATATTGAGCTAAGGGCTCGCGAAATAATAAGTCCATGAATTTGGGGCGTCGAGGCGCCCGCCTGGCAAGGCGCGGAAACGCAGGAATATTCATTATCTTTCAAGTTTTCGCAACGCAGTCAGGCGGGATGGATCGGCGTCCCAAAACAGGGAGTTATTATTTCGCGAGCCCTTATCACCGGAACCTATCTAAAAATACCGGTCAAACTAGGATAGAATGTTGTATTCGCCGTCGGGTTGTAGGTAATTGGGAACCTTTTCGCAGGCTCGATGAACACCATAGACAGTTCAAGTCTCCGCGTTACCAGCTTGCCATTGGTGCCGGCGCTTTCTCCTGTCGAACCTGTCCACGGTGCCAGGTTCCGGCCGGAATCCCAGACGCCGAATCCGGCGTTCCCCGCTGTTCAGAAAGAACCCAGTCCAAACCTGCTGGAAGCGAGGGCCGATCTGGTGCAGCGCGGGCTGATGAGGCCGGCGGCGTCAGGTTTGCGCAACCAGCAGGCACTGGCCAGTTATCGCTCCCTGGACGACCTGGATGAAAGGGACAGGATCAGCCGTCTGCTTGGTGTGGACGAATACGCCTGAACAGTCATCCGTTTTTAAATCCTGATACACGTATCCCGACTACTCCTGGCATGTTGCATGACACGGCTGGGGTTCACCCATGAAAGAAGCGGTCACAGCGGTCTTCGTCCACGACGACGAGGTGTTCGTCATCAGGCGCCAGGAGCACCTCCGGGCCTTTCCGGGCTATTACGCCTTTCCGGGCGGCAAGGTGGATGCGGAGGACGCGGGGTACGATTATGAACATCCGCTGCTGGCGGCACACCATCCCGCCCATGTCAGGGCGCTGTTCAGGGAATTGTCGGAAGAACTGGGCTACGACCTGACGCATGCCCTGGAGCGCGAGGAGATTGGCGGCATCCATCTGATGGGCACGGCGATTACCCCCGCCTTTGAGACCTATCGCTTCCGGGCTCATCATTTCAAGATTGTTCTCAAGGAGCGGCCCCGTTTCATCCCGGACAGCAAGGAGATCGCCTGGTCGGACTGGGTTCACAGGGAGGAACTCTGGGGACGCTATGACCGGGGCGAGGGCCTCATGGTGGTGCCCACCATCAATCTGATACGGGCCCTGGCGAGAGATCCCTCCACCGAGTGGGTGGAGCCCTTCAATCTCGATTACGACGAATCACGGAAACTGCCCTGCCTGGAACTGATCAATGGGCTGAGATACATACCGGTGCCTTCCAGAACCCTGCCGCCGGCACGCTTCACCAACGCGCTGATCATCGGGGACGGAGGCGTCAGGTCGCCGCGCTGGCTGGTGGATCCGTCGCCAGAAGATGAGCAGGAGTATCGGAAACTGGTCCACACCCTGGAGGACTGGACACTTGACGGGATCCTGATCAGCCATCATCACCCGGATCACCATCAATATGCCCCGGATCTTGCGCGTCTGCTCGAAGTGCCCGTTGCCTGTACATCCGTCACCGAACAGCGGCTGGAGGCCAGCCAGGGCGGTGATTATCTGCATGGCATAACCGTGCGGCACATCAGGGATGGTGAACGCATCACCACCTGGCTCGACCGGGATGTCCACTGTCATCGGCTGCCAGGGCATGACGACGGGATGGTGGGGCTTGCGCCGGAAGACCTTTCCTGGTTTTTCGTCGGGGATCTGATCCAGACAGAGGGTACAGTCGTGATCCCGGAGCCCGAAGGAGACATGGGGGACTATTTCGAGAGCCTGGAGGCCCTGATCGGAAAAGCTCCAAAGGCGATCATACCCTCACACGGCATGCCTGCCGGTGGCGTGCACCTCTTGCGCAGGACACTGGATCACAGGCGGATGCGGGAGGGGCAGGTGCAGTCGCTCTCCCAGGCAGGCAGAAATCAGGAGGAGATTGTCGCGGCCATCTATCGGGAGGTCGATGAAAGACTGCTGCCCCTGGCGGCACAGAATGTGCGCCAGCATCTGCGGAAACTGGCGGCCGAGGGGCGTATCGGCTGACTCGGGCATTTCTGGAAACACCCTCTCCCTCAGGAGAGGGCGGCGATGAGGGGGGAATATAACCGGTTCTTTCCCCCTGTAGGGCCGAATTCATTCGGCCAGCAGCAGGTAGATTCAACGCAAGTATCGGTCGAATGAATTCGACCCGACATTGATTCCTCACCCCAACCCCAGAGGGAGAGGGCTGGGGTGAGGGGGCGTATTATTTTGCTTTGAAGTCCGGTTTGCGTTTCTCCACAAACGCGCTAACCCCTTCCACCCGGTCTTCCGTTGAAAAGCAGACACCGAAGATCTCGCTTTCCAGCAGGCAGGCATTCTCGAGATCCATGTCCTGGCCCCTTTGCACCGCCTGCTTCGCCATTCTAACGGCGAGCGGGCCTCGGGCCATGACGCTGCGCGCACTCTCCAGACCTTTTTCCATCAGTTCCTCGGCGCCGCAGACATGGTTTGCCAGCCCCCAGTCCAGCGCCTCCTGGGCCTTGACCTGACGTCCGGTCAGGATCATCTCCATGGCCCTGTTGGGCCCGACCAGGCGAGGCAGCCGCTGGGTACCCCCGAAGCCCGGCATGATCCCGAGATTGACTTCCGGTTGACCGAACACGGCCCGTTCGGACGCAATGATCCAGTCGCAGCTCATTGCCAGCTCGCAGCCGCCACCGAGACAGAAGCCGTTCACCAGGGCAATGACCGGGATCTGCAGGGTTTCCAGGCAGCGGAATGTGCCTATGGTGCGGGCCGAATGATCCCTGGCTTCCAGGGGCGTCATCTCCTGCATTTCCGTGATATCGGCGCCGGCCACGAAGGCCTTCTCTCCGGCGCCCGTCACGAGCAGTGCCCGTATCTCCGATGTTCGTGCCACTTCGGCGACGGCAGCACGGATCTCGTCAAGGGTGGAAACATTCAGTGCATTCAGGGCGCGGGGACGATTGACAGTCAGCAGCCAGATGCCGTCCTCAACCTTCTCCAGCAAAATATTCTCGTAGCTCATACCGATCCTCGCTTTTTCGGGTTTTTTGTGTTCGATCAAGTTGTGTCTGGGGGAGCGGTTCAATAGTCGTAAAAGCCCTTTCCTGTCTTGCGTCCCAGATAGCCCGCCTCCACCATTCTGCGCAGCAGCGGGCAGGGCCGGTACTTGGTATCTCCAAGACCCCCGTGCAGCACCTCCATCACGGAGAGGCAGACGTCCAGTCCGATCAGATCCGCGAGCGCCAGCGGCCCCATGGGGTGGGCGGCGCCCAACTGCATAACCTGGTCGATGGCCGCGGCATCGGCGATGCCTTCGTTCAGGGTATAGATTGCCTCGTTGATCATGGGGAGAAGTATACGGTTGGCAACGAACCCCGGGCTGTCGTTGACCACCACCGGTATCTTGCCGATGGTCTTGGAGATCTCCTCGATCTGTTTGCTCACCTCATCGGAAGTCTGCAGTGCCCGGACGATCTCCACCAGCTTCATCATCGGCACCGGGTTCATGAAGTGCATGCCGATGACCTTGTCGGAGCGGGCCGTGACGGAAGCGATATGGGTCAGGGAGATCGATGAAGTGTTACTGGCAAGTATTGCCTCCGGCTTGCAGATCTGATCCAGCTGTCTGAATATGTCGGACTTGATATCCCGGTCCTCGATAGCCGCTTCCACCACCAGATCAACACCGGCCAGCTCGTTCATGTCGGTGACGGTGCGGATGTTGACGAGGGTGTCGGCCTTTTGCTGCTCGCTGATCTTCTCCTTTTTGAGCAGTCGATCCAGGCTCTTGGTGATCGTGGCGACACCGCGCTGCAGCGCCTCCTCCGCGAGATCCTGCAATACCACCTGAAAACCGGTGGCCGCGAAAACCTGGGCGATACCGTTGCCCATTGTGCCGGCGCCTATCACGCCTACGGACTTGATCTGCATAGAGGCCTCCTCTTGCCCTGAAATCACTGTAAACTTCGGTGGAAAAACCCCAAGATTCTATCACAGATCGATACCCGCCTTCGGGGATAATTAGGGCCTGTTAACAGCTCCCGAGCTAAGATTGTCCCTGCCACTGAACTATTCGACCCAGGAAGAAATCATGAATGAAGAACCCCTGATTCTGGAGAAAGACGGGCGGGGTGTGGCCCGGCTGACACTCAACAGGCCCGAGGTCCACAACGCCTTCGATGACGAACTGATCGCCCGTTTCACCGACCTGCTGGGGGGGCTGGAAAAAGACGGGCGTGTTCGTGCACTCGTGTTGCAGGCGAACGGAAAGAATTTTTCCGCCGGCGCCGATCTGCGCTGGATGCGCCGTATGGCGGACTATCAGGAACAGGAAAACCGCCGGGATGCCCTGGCCCTGGCAGAACTGATGCGGCGCCTGAACGGGCTTCCGATACCCACCATCGCCCGGGTCCAGGGTGCGGCATACGGCGGCGGTGTCGGTCTGATCGCCTGCTGTGATATGGCGGTGGCGTCCGAGGATTCGATGTTCGGACTTACGGAGGTCAAGCTTGGCCTGATCCCGGCGGTGATCTCACCCTATGTGGTGGCGGCCATCGGTCAGCGGGCTGCACGCCGTTGGTTCCTCACCGCCGGCCGCTTCGACGCGGCCGAGGCCCACCGTATCGGGCTGATTCATGAAGTGGTGCCGGAAACCCGGTTGTCCGACAAGGTCGATGCCCTGCTGGATCAGTTGGCATCGTCCGGTCCCCGGGCAGTGACAGCCGCCAAGGATCTGGTCTTTTCCGTGGCCAATCGACCGCTGGATACCAGTCTGATACAGGATACGGCGGAACGTATCACCCGGGTCCGGGCTTCGGAAGAGGGGCGTGAGGGTGTGAGTGCATTCCTGGAAAAGAGAGCGCCTGGGTGGGTGGCGGACAAGTGTTGATCCCGGCAATCTGATCGGTGCTCCAGGTACAAACATCCACATCTGAAGTAGAATAGCGTCGGTAAACTTATGACCGAGGTCGAGGATAATGCCGTTATCTCAACCCTGCGAGAGGGAGCATCTTCATACCCGGGAGGTCGTTTGCCAGGGGTTCAGGCGCGCGGATGGACTTTGGGATATCGAAGGCCATCTGGTGGATACCAAGACTTATGGCTTTCCCAACGAAGACCGGGGTGGACGCATCGAGGCGGGGGAGCCGCTGCACGAAATGTCCATACGCCTGACCCTGGACCTGGATTTCATGATCCACGGGATCGAGGCCATATCGGATCACACGCCGTTCAGCATCTGCTGCGAGGCGACCGGGTACATGAAGCGCCTGGTCGGACTGAAAATAGGTCCCGGATGGATGCGGGAGGTTCGCAAGCGGGTGGGGGCCACCCATGGCTGTACCCACCTGCTGGAGATGCTGAGGCCCCTGAGCAGCGCCGCCTATCAGACCATGCATGGCGCCCTGGAGGAGCGGGCGGGCAGGATGGCCGAACGCTCCAGGCCCAGGATTCTCGACAGCTGCCACGCGCTGGCCTCAGACGGCCCGATCGTGAAGCGGGAGTGGCCCGAGTACTATACCGGTCCCGGGGAATCCGGCGGATCGGAATAGGCTGCCGGCTGGCAATCCGGGGGGCTGAAACGAAAAAGGGGCCGGAACCCGTGTGGATACCGACCCCGGATGAAAACCGCAGACTCAGGTGAATTTATACATGTCCTTGACGGTTCCGACGATTTCAGGATCCGGCTTGCCCACCACCTCCTTGTTTTTGTCGTCATAGGGAACGTTGTTGAGCACATAGCGCATGCAGTTAAGGCGCGCGCGTTTTTTTCCATCGGAGCGTACCACGGTCCAGGGTGCCCAATTGGTATCCGTTTCCTCGAACATGATGTTCTTGAACTTGGTGGTCTTGTCCCATTTGCTCAGGCCGTCCTGGTCGACGGGGCTCAACTTCCACTGTTTCAGTTCGTTTGTCTCCCGGGACTTGAACCTGCGGAATTGCTCCTCACGACTCACGGAAAACCAGAACTTGAAAAGCCGTACACCGTCTTCCACCAGCATCTTTTCGAGCTTAGGGGCCTGTGTCAGAAATTCCTTGTGTTGCTCCGGGGTACAGAATCCCATTACGGGTTCAACGATACCGCGGTTGTACCAGGAACGGTCAAACAGGGCCATTTCCCCGCGGCTCGGCAGGTGAGCCAGATAGCGCTGGAAATACCATTGGCCCTTTTCCCGCTCCGATGGGATGGTCAGTGCGATCACGTGGGCCTGGCGGGGATTCATGTGTTCCATGAAGCGCTTGATGGTTCCCCCCTTGCCGCCGGCATCCCGCCCCTCGAAGAGCATCACGACGCGTTCCCCTGTCTTGATGACCCACTGCTGCATCTTGAGCAGTTCCACCTGCAGTTTCACCTTCTCGGCCTCATACTTCTCCGTGTCCATTTTCCTGGGGTACGGATACTGCGGGCCTACGATCTCCTTTTTCTTGGCGGAGATCACTGTCTCGTAGATCTCTTTGGGAACGGCTTTATCAAGCTTTGAGGGTTTGAACTGCGGTTTCGACATCGTGATCTCCTCTCAACACGCAAATAGCAAAAATTATCGCGTGAAAATCCTAATTAAAAATGAAGCTCTTAAGTCTTTGCAGCTGGAAACTGTCGGTTCTTAATTCTTGTGCCCGAATCCCATAGATCAGCTGGGCTTGTCTCAGGCCTTCAACCCACTCGGGCGGGCGATAGGCAAACAATATCTGTCAGAATTCCCGGTATCGGGATGCCGGTTTATGCTGCCAGCGACAGGTGAGGAGGCGCTCTCGCCCTCCATAAGCCGCATTAATGCTAGCATTTAACGGATGAGTTTGCACACTGGCCCGCGAATCACCGGGAATACAATCACAGGGGGCTCAAATCAGGCAATACCTTCAGGCCACAGCGGGGATGCGCAAATACGTGCGGGTCGGTCAAGCATCCTGTGCACTGGCTCCTTTTGCTACCAGTACTCCTTAAACGTGATATTTACGGATGCAGCGCCTCCGTGGCGTTTCGCAGCAAGGCGCAGTGCGCAGGGAATGGCATGCCCTTTCCAAGCACTGCAACGCGGCTGCGGGACGCCACGGAGACGCCCTGCGGGTGAGCTTGTCAGCGCCCATGG
>JAHEHQ010000193.1 GCA_024644505.1 Gammaproteobacteria bacterium | reverse complement strand
GGGCAACCCGCCATTGGCCGAATGAATTCGGCCCTACAAGGGGATGAGTGAAATATGCGGGCTATTCCGAATGCGGCGTCCCCTTGACGAAGGGAATGTAGTGGGGGTGCCAGAAGCGTGACCTGACGAAGGTATCGCAGTCCATCTCCGACAGATCGGTTCTTCCGGCGACGCCTTCCTTCAATGCGCAGTGAATCACCCGCGAGGCCACCCGTATGCTGACCTCCTGCAGTTCATCGACGGGCGGATAGATGAGCCCCGAGGCCAGGTGCTGGGCAGCCGTATACTCCGCAAGGGCGTAGGCGGACTCCAACACCATGCTGTCGGTGATCTCGCTGGCTTCGCAAAGGATGGCGGCCAGTCCAAGCCCTGGGAAAATGAAGGCGTTGTTGCCCTGCCCGATGGGGTAGGTGTTGTCTTCGTAGACCACGTCGTCGAAGGGACTGCCGGTGGCCACGATGGCACGGCCCTCGGACCATTCCAGCACATCCTCCGGCAGGGCCTCGGAAGCCGATGTGGGGTTCGACAACGGAAAGATGATGGGGTTGGCGGTGTTTCTCGACATGGCGGTCACCACCGGCTGGTTGAACGTGCCGGTCTGACCGCTGAGTCCCAGCAGCACTGTCGCCGAGGTGTTCTCGATGACTTCCAGCAGATTGGGAGCCTGTCCTTCGAAGCGCCAGTCCTTGATGCTGTCCCGGGTGTGCGCGAAGGCCTGCTTGTAGCTGTCCATTCCCCGGTCGTCCAGAAGCAACCCCTTGGAATCGAGGACGTACACCCGTGAATGGGCCTCTTCCTCATCCAGCCCTTCTCTTTTCAGTCCTTCGACGATGGCCGATGCAACGCCGATACCGCCTGCCCCGGCCCCGAATACCACGATGCGCTGCTCTGTCATGGATTCGTTGTTCATGCGGCAGGCAGACAGCACCCCGGCAAGCGCGACCGCGCCGGTACCCTGGATGTCGTCGTTGAAGCAGGGGATCTCATGACGATAGCGGTCCAGCACGGTGAAGGCGACGTCCTTGGCCAGGTCTTCCCACTGAATAATGGCCTTCGGCCAGCGCTTCTTGGTGGAGGCGACAAATTTATCGAGGAAATCCAGGTATTGTTTGCCGCGCAGACGCCGTTGCCGGACCCCGAGGTAATAGGGGTCGTTGATCAGATCGAGCCGGTTGGTCCCCACGTCGAGCTTGACCGGCATGGTATGAAAAGGGCTGACACCGCCGCCGGCGGTATAGATGGCCAGCTTGCCGATGGCGATTGCCAGGCCGCCGTAGCCCTGATCGCCCAGACCCAGGATCGCCGACGAATCCGTCGCGACAATCATCCTCACATCGTTCCAGGGGTAGTTGGAAACCACCTGGTCCGCCCGGTCGATGTTGATGACCGAGAAAGAGAGGCCCCGGGGATTCTGGTAGCGGCTGCTGTACTCCTTTACCGCCTCGCCAACGGTGGGTGTGTAGACAATAGGCAGCATCTCCTCCAGGTGCTTGACCAGCAGGGCATAGAAAACGATCTCTGCCCGCTCCTGCAGGGAGCGCAGGTACTGATACTTGGCCAGGGGGCTGGGTTCCCGCTGATAGCCTTGATACACACGCTCCACCTGCTGTTCCAGGGTGTTTATCTGCGGGGGAAGCAGCCCGTCCAGCCCAAGCGAGATGCGCTCTTCGTGGGTAAACGCGGTGCCTTTGTTGGTCAGGACCAGGCGAATGAGCGCGATCCCTTCCAGGAAAACCTCCATATACTCGCGTCCGGGGGATTCCTCTTTGATATCGAAATACGGGCTGATAGGCGGCATGGCGTTTGGCTGAAAAGCCCTCCGGGTCCGGGTTGTCTTGAAAAGTTACGGAAAGATACAGCAAAGCCCCCGGGGTGTCAGGTCCGGTGTATCTTTAATTTGACGCCGACCGGTAATTTCCGGGAGCTGGATTCCCGAACAAGGCTGCCTCAAGCGTTTTCGATGATCAGGGCGACCCCCTGTCCCACACCCACGCACAGGGTGCAGAGCGCGTAACGCCCGCCGGAGCGTTTCAGTTGATACATGGCGGTGGTGACGAGCCGTGCACCGCTCATACCCAGGGGGTGTCCCAGGGCAATGGCGCCCCCATTGGGATTGACCCGGGGCGCGTCGTCGGGAAGACCCAGTTCCCTGAGAACTGCCAATGCCTGGGCGGCAAAGGCCTCGTTGATTTCTATGAGATCCATCTCCCCGAGGGTCAGCCCGGTCATCTGCAGCAGTTTCCTGGTAGCGGGGACGGGGCCGATGCCCATGATCCGGGGCTCGACGCCGGCAGCGGCGCCCGCAACGAGCCTGGCCACAGGGGTCAGGCCGTGGCGCTTCCCGGCTTCCAGCGAACCCAGCAGCAGGGCGCAGGCGCCGTCGTTGACACCCGAGGCATTGCCGGCGGTCACGGTGCCGTTTTCGTGGAAAGGTGTTTTCAGGCCCGCCAGCTGTTCCCGGGTGGTTTCGGGACGCGGGTGTTCGTCCCGGTCGACTTGCCGAGGTTCACTTCCCGAACGGGGGGCGATGCTTACCGGAGTGATCTCTGCGTCGAAGCGGCCGGCGGCCATTGCCAGGGCGGTACGTTGCTGACTGCGCAGGGCGAAGGCGTCCTGGTCTTCCCTCGATATGCCAAACTGCGCCGCCACGTTTTCCGCGGTCTCTGGCATGGAATCGATGCCATGCAGGTCTTTCAACAGCCTGTTTACAAAGCGCCAGCCGATGGTGGTGTCGTAGATCTCAGCTTTGCGTGAAAAGGCGCTCGTGGCCTTGGGCATCACAAAGGGCGCCCTCGACATGGACTCCACGCCGCCTGCCAGCACCAGTTCGGTTTCACCGGCCTTGATGGACCTGGCGGCCATAATGACGGCATCCATCCCGGAGGCGCAGAGCCGGTTGACCGTCGTGCCGGGTACACTGGCGGGTAGTCCGGCCAGCAGTGACGACATGCGCGCAACATTGCGGTTGTCCTCCCCCGCCTGGTTGGCGCAGCCCAGGATCACGTCGTCCAGTGCCTCCCAGTCCACACCGGGGTTTCTGGTCATCAGTGTCCGCAGCGGTATTGCCCCCAGATCGTCGGCGCGGACCGAAGACAGCGCGCCGCCGAAACGGCCGATGGGGGTGCGTACGGCGTCGAAGATGTAGGCGTCTTTCATGACTGTTGTGTTATCCGGATTCGTTTGTATTTCTCAGCTAATGGCTGTCCAGCAATTCCGCAAATACCTTCTCCCTCAGGGAGAAGGTTAGGGTGGGAGGGGGCTCTTCCCCCCTGTAGGGCCGAATTCATTCGGCCAACAGCCGGTCGAATCAACTCAAGCATCGGTCGAATGAGTTCGACCCTACATTATTCCCTCACGCCAACTCTCTCCCGGTGGGAAAGGGAACTTTACAAGGCCCTGCCAGCATCTTCTTTAGCCTGCACGCACCTGAAAGAGCTGACCACTTTCCACAATCCTTCGCAACAGCAGGGAGGGGCGATAACGATCCGACCCGTAGGCCTGCTGCAGATTCTCCAGCACCTTCAGAACGCGTTCAGGTCCGATTCTGTCGGCCCATGCCAGGGGTCCCAGGGGGTAGTTCACGCCCCGTTGCATTGCGATGTCCACGGCGGGGGCGTCACATACCCGATGCAGCACCGCATCGGCCCCCTCGTTGGCCAGCATGCAGACGGTGCGCATCACCGACATACCGGGCGTGTCGGCGATCACCGATACCGCTTTCCCCGCTGCCTGAAACAGGCCGATGGCCGCCTGCAGCGCGTCGTTGGACGCATTGACCGCCGGTGACAGCGCGATTCGGGTCGCCTGCCGGTAATCGAGGGCAAGGTCAAACAACAGGGTGTCCGGGTTGCCGCTGTCGGCTGCTCTACGGGTCGCGGTCCTGCCGTCGGTAAGACAGATCCTGGCGTTCTCCGAAACGAAAGCGGGCTCTTCTCCGGCCGCGCGGTCTATATGGATACCCGCGGCTTCCCACAGGGGGACAATGGCTTCCATTATCCCCAGTTCACCCTCTGCCCGTATAGCGTTGGGTGGGGTTTCGCGCCCGGCGTCGGAAGGTCGGGTCTTTTGCGCGGAAGGGCCGTAATCGTAGAATCCGCGTCCGGTCTTGCGTCCCAGCAGACCGCCGTCCACCAGATCTTTCTGGATAAGGGAGGGGAGAAAACGGGGATCCATGTGGAAGGCGGAAAACACGGAACAGGTCACCGCGTAATTGACGTCGTTGCCGATCAGGTCCATCAATTCGAAGGGACCCATTCGAAAACCGCCGCAGTCCCGCATGACGGCATCCAGCGTCGGGGCGTCGGCTGCCCCCTCTTCCAGCAGTTTCAGGGCCTCGGCATAGAAGGGGCGGGCCACACGGTTGACGATGAAACCCGGCGTGGATCGGGCGTGCACAGGGTTTTTTTTCCATGCGACGGCTGTCTCGTAGACGGCCCGAGCCGCTCCTCTGGATGTCTCGACACCCGATACCACTTCCACCAGTTTCATGACCGGCGCGGGGTTGAAAAAGTGCATGCCCACCAGGTTGGCAGGCCGGGACAGGGCGGAGGCAATCGCGGTAATCGAAAGGGAGGAGGTGTTGGTCGTCAGCAAGGTATCTTCGTCGCAGAGAGACTCCAACTCCCTGAACAGCGATTGCTTTACGCCAAGGTCCTCGACGATTGCCTCGAACACCAGCCGGGCACCCCCGAGCCCACCGATCCGTTCCACGGGCTGCAGTTTCGACAACAGCGATTCGAGTGCGCTCTCTGTGATCTTTCCCCGGGAAAGCCTGCGCTCCAGTCCTGTACGGATATCTTCGATCGACTTTCTCGCGGCACCCGGTCTGGTATCGAACAGCAGGGTCCTGTGGCCGGCCGCCGCAGCCACTTGTGCAACGCCTATACCCATGGTGCCGGCACCCACTATGGCCACGGTATCCGCCGGAGATAACGCCCTCACCGGTCAGGCCCCCTTGAAATGGGGTGAGCGCTTTTCCATGAACGCCGCAACACCCTCGCGATAATCCTCGGAGCGTCCGGCTCTGCGCTGGAAGTCGGATTCCAGGTCCAGCTGCTGTCGCAGATCGTTGACGGCGGAGGCATTGATCGCCTTCTTGGTCAATCCCAGGCCCAGGGTCGGCTGGGTGGAAAGGTGTGCCGCCAGGGCCGTTGCCCGGTCCATCAGGTCCTCATCTTCCACCATTTGCCAGATCAGGCCCCAGTGCTCGGCCTGCTCGGCGGTGATTCTGCCGCTCAACAGGGTCATGCCCATGGCCCTTGCACGCCCCACCAGGCGGGGGAGGGTCCAGGTGCCGCCGCTGTCAGGCACCAGGCCGATCTTCGAAAAGCCCTGGATGAAGCTGGCAGAGCGGGCAGCCAATACGATATCGCAGGCCAGCGCGATGTTGGCGCCTGCCCCCGCTGCCACACCGTTGACCGCACAGACTACCGGTTTTTCCAATTCCATGATGGAGCGGACCAGGGGGTTGTATTTGTCTCTGACCGAGGCCCCAAGATCCGGCGCCGCACCGCCCGGCGCGACGG
>JAHEHQ010000192.1 GCA_024644505.1 Gammaproteobacteria bacterium | reverse complement strand
AAGGCATCAATCACCAGGTCTACGAGGTCAGGGATGGGAAGCCCAGGCGCAAGGCCATTGCGGTGGCCAGGCAGCTGCTGGCCGAGGCGGGTTACCCGAATGGTGTTGATAGGGAAACAGGTAAGCCCCTGATTCTCTACTACGACACCACCTCGTCGGGGCCGGATGGAAAAGCCCGGTTGAACTGGATACGCAAGCAGTTTGCCAAACTCGGTATTCAACTCGTGATCCGCGCTTCCGACTACAATCGATTTCAGGAAAAGATGCGCAAGGGCACGGGCCAGATGTTCATGTGGGGATGGAACGCCGACTATCCCGACCCGGAAAATTTTCTGTTCATGCTCTACGGTCCCAACGGAAAAGTTAAGCATGGCGGTGAGAATGCGGCGAACTACAGCAATCCGGAATTCGATGCCCTTTTCGTGCGTATGAAGAACATGGAGAACAGTCCCGAGCGGCAGGAGATCATTGACCGGATGGTGGAGATCCTGCGACATGACGCACCCTGGGTCTGGGGTTTTTTCCCAAAAGCGGTTTCACTGCATCACGACTGGTACCGGAACGTCAAACCCAATCTGATGGCAAACAATACCCTGAAATACAAACGGCTGGCTCCCGATCTGCGGAGCCAACGGCGCAGGCAATGGAATCCCCCCGTGCTCTGGCCGCCAATCGTCGTGATCGTCATACTCATCTTATCCGCCGTTCCGGCCGTGCGCCTGTTCCGGAAACGCGAAAGGAGTGCGGCCAGATGACCGCCTACATCATACGCCGGATCCTTTATGCGATCCCCATACTGCTCGGTGTGAATATCCTCACCTTCGTGCTCTTCTTCGTCGTCAATTCCCCGGATGACATGGCAAGAATGAACCTGGGCATGAAGCGGGTGACCCCCGCGGCCATAGAGAACTGGAAACATGAGAGGGGTTATGATCTGCCCCTGCTGTTCAATGAATCCGCATCCGGAACCGGGCGCATAACGGAAACCATATTTTTTCAAAAATCCCTGAAACTGTTCCGTTTCGACTTCGGTTCCTCGGACAGCGGCCGTGATATCGGATATGACATCTCCCAGCGGATGTGGCCGAGCCTGGCAATTGCGGTGCCGGTGCTGCTGGTCGGCCTGCTGGTCAATATTACCTTTGCATTGTTGATCGCTTTCTTCCGTGCCACCTATATCGACTTCTGGGGCGTTGTGCTTTGTGTGATATTGATGTCTATATCCGGTCTCTTCTACATCATCGGGGGACAATATCTGGTCAGCAAACTACTGCACCTTGTACCCATCTCCGGATACGACACGGGCCTGGGATCCGTCAAGTTCCTCATACTGCCCGTCATCATCGGGGTAATCGGCGGCATCGGTGCGGGTACCCGCTGGTATCGAACCCTGTTCCTGGAAGAGATCAACAAGGATTACGTCCGTACCGCACGTGCCAAAGGCCTGTCCGAGGCGGTGGTGTTGTTCCGGCATGTACTCAAGAATGCCATGATTCCGATCCTGACAGGCGTGGTTGTGGTATTGCCGCTGCTCTTCATGGGCAGCCTGATAACCGAATCCTTTTTTGGCATACCGGGATTGGGGAGCTACACCATTGACGCCATCAACAGCCAGGATTTCGCCATTGTGCGCTCAATGGTGTTTCTCGGATCCGTGCTTTACATCCTCGGCCTGCTGTTGACCGATATCTCCTACACGCTGGTCGACCCCAGGGTTCGCCTCTCATGATCTCTCAACTGGTCATACTCTGGACCGACGCGCTGGTTTTCCTGCTGTTGCTGTTTGCGACCCTTTTCGGGATATATGCTTCGCGCAAGGCACATCTGCGCGGCCCCTGGCGCCAGGTGGTGCGCAACAAGGTGGGTGTGGGCACACTGGTCGTGCTGAGTTTCTATCTGGTCGTCGCCCTGCTGGACTCCGTCCATTTTCACCCGATGCTGGACAGGGCGGAACTGAAGGGCGCCGATGCCACTCAGTCCGTTGAGGTGATCAGCCTGTTTGACAGACTGGTGGAGGGGCTTCGCGAACGTCAGGAAAAGACCTACTCCGCACCCCTTGCCACCCGGCTGTACGCGAAGGAGAACATCGAACTGCCAGACGGCCGGGTGATAAGGGATTTTCCGCGACTCACCTACGGCGGTGCTCATCTGACTGACCCGGACAGCGAACGGCTGCCGGACATTCTCAGGTTGAGTGCCATCGGTATTATCAAAGGCCTGGTCGTGAGCCTGGCGGTTGCCAACGTCCTGATCATGCTGCTGGCCATGCGCTCCGGGCGGAGTTTTGGGGCACAGGGCAGAGCGGTACTGCGCGGCGCCACGGAGATCCCCTGGAAAACGGTGTTTTACACCCTGGCGCTCATGCTGATGCTCATCTTCTGGAGCGCCGAGCTGGCTGCCAAGTATCATCTCCTGGGCACCGACAAGGTGGGCGAGGATGTGTTCTACCAGGCATTGAAGAGTATCCGCACCGGCCTTCTCATCGGTACCCTGACCACGCTTGTGATGCTGCCCGCCGCCATCCTGCTGGGGATCATGGCAGGCTATTTCCGCGGCTGGGTGGATGACATCATCCAGTACACCTATACCACACTCAATTCTATCCCGGGCGTGCTCCTGATCGCCGCAGCCATCCTGATGCTGCAGATCTACATGAGCAATCATGCAGACGAGTTCAACAGCCTGGTGGAACGTGCGGACCTGCGCCTGCTTTTTCTCGTGATCATCCTGGGGGTGACAAGCTGGACCGGGCTTTGCCGGCTGCTCAGGGGCGAAACCCTGAAGCTGCGGGAGATGGACTATGTGCAGGCGGCCACCGCATTTGGTGTCAGCAACCTGAAGATCATTGGCCGGCACATCCTGCCCAATGTGCTGCATATCGTTTTGATCGCGGTGATACTGGATTTTTCCGGGCTGGTTCTGGCCGAAGCGGTGCTCTCTTACGTCAACATCGGCGTGGATCCGACCATGAACAGCTGGGGCAACATGATCAACAGCGCCCGACTGGAGATGGCACGGGAACCCATCGTCTGGTGGTCCCTGGCTGCCGCGATGATCTTCATGTTCTCTCTGGTGCTCGCGGCCAACCTGTTTTCGGATGTTGTCAGGGACGCATTCGATCCACGGCTCCGTGGAAGTCGCTAGATGAAGACTATTCCCGTAGGAGCGGGCTTGCCCGCGAAATGTCGGGGCGTCGGAAAGACCCATGTTCGCGGGCAACCCCGCTCCTACGCTTTGGTTCCGGCTCTGCCGGGTCAGGATTACAGATGACCGATGTACTGCTAAGAGTCAAGGGACTGAAGACCTGGCTGGGGGAGGGTGAAAACCCGGTTCGCGCAGTGGACGGCGTGGAGTTCGAAATCCGCCGCGGGGAAACCTTTGCACTGCTCGGCGAATCGGGCTGCGGCAAATCCATGACGGCCCTTTCTCTCATGCGCCTGCTCCCCCCTTCGGGCAGGATTATCCAGGGCGAGGCCTGGTTGGGGGGGACCAGTCTTTTCGATCTGGCCGAGATGGATATGCGCAGGGAACGGGGAGGGCGCATGGGTATGATCTTCCAGGAGCCCATGACCTCGCTGAACGCGGTGCGGACGGTAGCCGATCAGATTGGGGAATCCGTCAGACTGCACGATCCCGAAAACAGGAATGATACCCGATCCAGGGCGGTGGAACTGCTCAAGGCGGTCGGTATACCTGACCCGGTGCGACGCCTGGACGAGTATCCTCATCAGCTGTCCGGCGGAATGAAACAGCGGGTGATGATAGCCATGGCCCTCGCGGGGCGTCCGGAGCTGTTGATTGCAGACGAACCCACAACTGCGCTGGATGTCACCATTCAGGCCCAGGTTCTGGCACTGCTCAAGGACCTGCAACAAAAGACAGGGATGGCGGTGCTGCTGATCACCCATGATCTGGGCGTGGTGTCCGATGTGGCGGACAGAGTGGCCGTGATGTATGCCGGTCAGCTCATTGAGCAGGCCACCACAAAGCGGTTCATCAGATCGCCTGCACACCCTTACAGTCAGAAACTTTTCCAGTCCCTGCCCACCAGCGGGAAGCGGGGGGGGAGGCTGGCGGTCATCAAGGGTTCGGTACCCAAGCTGACTCAGGATTTCAAGCATTGCAGGTTCGTGGATCGATGTGATCAATCCATGGATATCTGTACCAGATCGGAACCGGACTGGCGGGAGCAGGGAGCCGGTGGAGGGGTGCGCTGCCATCTGGAGAACTACCCGGACATACGTATCGATCAGTCTGTCACACCCGATTCAGCGGGAACCAAGGCAGTGCACAAATCGGAAGAATCGCTCCTTGAAACCCGAGACCTCAAGGTCCACTTCCCCATCCACAAGGGGGTATTCAAAAGGGTCGTTGGGCATGTCAAGGCCGTGGACGGCGTCGATATATCCATAGCACCCGGGCGTACATTGGCCCTGGTGGGGGAGTCAGGCTGCGGCAAAACCACCGTGGGCAAGGGTATCCTGCAGCTTGTTCGTCCGACCGGGGGAAGTGCAAGGTTCGGCGGCGAAGAACTCACCGGGTTGACAGGCGGTGCGCTGCGGAAACGCCGCTCCCGGATGCAGATCATTTTTCAGGATCCCGTTGCCTCCATGAATCCCCGCATGCTGGTAGGGGACATCATTGCTGAGGGCATGCAGGCCCAGAATATCGGTGGCTCGGCCGTCAGTCGGCGCGGCAGGGTCCTGGAGCTGCTGGAACATGTGGGTTTGCCCGCCGATGCGGCCGACCTCTATCCCAACGAGTTCTCAGGCGGCCAGCGGCAGCGCATATGTATCGCCAGGGCCCTTGCCGTGGAACCCCGTTTTATCGTCTGTGACGAACCCACAAGCGCGCTGGATGTATCGGTGCAGGCCCAGATTCTCAATCTGTTGATGGACCTGCAGCAGGAGCACCGCATCTCCTACCTGTTCATTACACACAACATCTCGGTGGTATCCTACCTGGCCCATGAAGTGGCGGTAATGTATCTGGGGCGGATCGTGGAAAGGGGAACGGTTGAAGAGGTGCTTGATTCACCGGCACACCCCTATACCCAGGCACTGCTCTCTGCCGTACCTGCGATCGACAGCGGCTCCGGGCGCGAAGTTATCAGACTCGAAGGGGATATGCCGTCACCGGCCACCCCGCCTTCGGGATGTCATTTCCATCCGCGTTGCCTGCAGGCATCCGACGAGTGCCGTGAGGCCTATCCCGTCAGTGTAAGCCTGAGTGATACCAGGAGAGTCAGCTGCTTCAAATACAGGCGTTGAAAGTCGGTTTTCCCGTAGTCAGTTGACAGAATCAATAACCCGAACCCGGATTCTCGCTCCAGATAATCAGTTTCTGACCGGGATATATGGTGTCCTTGGTCGATATCCCGTTCCATTTTGCCAGGGACCGGTGGCTGACGCGGTAGTTACGCGCCAGCGTCCAGAGATTGTCGCCGTTTCGTACCGTATGATCGATTCTGCCGGTGCCCTGCGGCCCCGATTGGGGTGAACTGATTTTGGCCGCGGCATAGCGGGTGTTCTCACCGGAGGAAG
>JAHEHQ010000191.1 GCA_024644505.1 Gammaproteobacteria bacterium | reverse complement strand
GCCTCCCGCAATTCCTTCAGCGTGTCCGGTCCAAAGGTGGTGAACATCAACAGCCCCCCGGGTTTCAGAACCCGAAGCATCTCACCAAACGTCCTTTCCAGGTCGTTGCTCCACTGGATGGCGGCGTTGGAGTAAATGAGGTCAACAGTCCGGTCTGCCAGGGGCAGTTGCTCCAGATCGGCGCACAACCCGTGTGGTTTGCGGAAGCGCCGCCCACGAGCCCGCGCCTGGAACAGCATCGGCAGGGCAAAGTCCAGGGCCAGCACCCGAGATCTTGGATAACGCCTGGACAGTTCCGCGGTGGCAACCCCCGTACCGGCCCCCAGATCCAGAACGGTTTCGGGTTTGATCCTGACCAGTTCCAGACGCTCCAGCATCCGGTTGCCTATCTCCCGCTGCAGCACCGCCACTTCGTCATAACGATCGGCCGCACGGGAGAAAGCCAGGCGGGCCTGTTGTTTGTCTATCATGGCCGCGGGGTCAAGCATTCCGTTCACCGATAAAGCTGTTGAGGGCCTCGAGGCTTTCGGCAGGATGGGAAATGAAGGGCGCATGGGCACAACCCCGCAGAATCCGGACCCTGCTGTCGGGTATGCCTATTCGCTCCAGATCCTCCGCCACCCCTGCCGGCACCAGGGTATCCCTCTCGCCCAGCAGCCACAGGCAGGGGCGGCACAGATTCGGCATTTGATCTCTAAGGTCCACGTTGAGCAGCAGATCCAGCCCCTGTTCCAGGGCTTGGGGGTGGGGTTCGGGACGGGCCGCCAGGTCGCTGCGCAGCAGCCGCAAACTCTCCCGCGCCGCCTCATCACCCTGCACCTGGAGTGACAAAAAACGGGCGAGCGTCTGCCGGTGATTTCGCCTCAAGGCAACCGAAAACTGTCTCAACACCGGTTCATCCACGGCATGGGGCCAACCGGGCCCTTTGACAAACCTGGGACTGCTGTTCACCAGCAACAGTTTCCTGACCCGATGCGGCGCATCCAGCGCAGCCCTGAGCGCCAGATGCCCCCCGAGGGACCACCCGATCCAATCGGCCTTCTCCGGCATGACCTCGAGGCAGACCGAAACCCAACTCTCCAGGGAGTTCCACCCGGGATCGTAATCGCTGCCGCCGTGGCCCGGCAGTTCCACCAGGGTCACCCGATGTCTGTCGGCGAGTTCCGGTACTATGGCTGACCAGACCACTTCATTCATGCCCCAGCCATGCAGCAGCACCAGATCGGGGCCCTGCCCCAGCACTCGGGTGTAAAGTTTCACAACGGATCCTCAACCTTCAGCTTGCCCAGGGCATCCAGCAACCGAAGCACCTGCTGTTCGGTATGGGCGGCAGACAGGGTTACCCGAAGCCTGGAACTGTTCTCTGGAACCGTTGGTGGGCGGATGGCGCTGACCATGATCCCCTCCGCCTCCAGCCCGCGACTCCAGGCCATCGCCTTTTGTGCGGTGCCAACCACTATCGGCTGAATCGGTGTCTCGGAAGCCATGAGAGGCAACCCCAGCTGGGAGGCGCCCTCGCGAAAAAGCACTATCAGCATCCTCAGTTTTTCCCTGCGCCATTCCTCGTCTCGCACCAGGGACAAGCTTGCCCGCGTTGCCTGGGCCACTGCCGGCGGCAGTGCCGTGGTGAAAATATAACTGCGTGCCTGCTGTATCAGGGTTTCGATGAGCGCCTCTGATCCGGCCACGAAGGCACCGAAGGTACCGAAGGCCTTACCCAGGGTACCCACAAGGACGGGAACCTCATCAACACCAAGGCCAAACTGTTCCAGGCTCCCCCGCCCTTCCCTGCCGAGCACACCCAGGCCGTGGGCATCATCCACCATCAGCCAGGCTTCCTTCTCAGCGCAGAGTTTCGCCAACCCGTGGAGCGGGGCCAGGTCTCCGTCCATGCTGAACACCCCGTCCGTGGCGACCAGCACACGGCCGTCCCCCCGCGGGTTCAACCATTCTCCCAGCAGCTGGATATCACCATGGGGATATCGCCGAAACCTGGCCCGGGACAACAGCCCACCGTCTATGAGCGATGCATGGTCCAGCCGGTCCCCGTAAAACCTGTCACCGGTACCCAGCAGTCCGGAGACCACCCCCAGATTGGCCATGTAACCCGTGGAAAACAGCAGGGCCCGCGGGCGACCGGTAAACTCCGCCAGTTCCTCCTCGAGCTGGTGATGCGCAGCACTGTGGCCATTGACCAGGTGCGCGGCGCCGCTGCCCACGCCGTATCGCGCCGCTCCCTCCTGCATTGCCTCTATAACCCTGGGGTGACCTGCAAGGCCCAGGTAGTCGTTACTGCAGAAACCGAGCATGGAGCGGCCGTCGATCCTCAGTTCCGGTCCCTGCATACCCTCGGACACCCTGCGCCGGCGATACAGATGAACCTGCCGGCGGTGTTCCAGCTCGGGAAAGAGGCTGCGCATGCGGCAGAATTCAGACAGCGGCAGCCGTCTTATCCGGATTTGCGCAGGTTTTACTCAGCTGGAGTTCCGGGCTCTCCTCGAACTCGATATCCAGGCGCCGGAACAGCTCCAGATCCCGGTTTGCCTCGGGATTGTCGGTGGTCAGCAGCCGGTCACCATAAAAAACGGAGTTCGCACCCGCCAGAAAACAGAGAGCCTGCATCTGATCGTTCATCTGGGCACGGCCGGCTGACAGGCGGACATGGGAACCCGGCATGAGGATACGCGCCACCGCGATGGTGCGGATGAACTCGAAGGGATCGAGTTCCTCGGTGCCGAACAGCGGGGTGCCCTCGACCTGCACCAGGAGATTGATCGGCACCGAATCCGGATGCTTCGGCAGGGTGGCGAGCTCTCTCAGCATGGAAGCGCGATCCGCGCGGGACTCACCCATCCCCAGGATGCCCCCGCTGCAGACATTGATCCCGTGGCGATTCACATGCGCCAGTGTTTCCAGGCGGTCCTGAAAGGTGCGGGTGGATATGACGTTTCCGTAGAACTCTGGCGAGGTATCCAGATTGTGGTTGTAGTAGTCGAGCCCGGCCTCCTTGAGCCGCCCGGCCTGCTCGTTGTTCAGCATACCGAGGGTGACACAGGTCTCCATACCCAGGTCGCGTACCGCCTGTATCATTTCGATCACTCGATCCAGATTCTTGTCGGTCGGATTACGCCAGGCGGCACCCATGCAGAATCGGGTCGCCCCCTTTTCCCGGGCGGACTCTGCCGCCTGCACCACCTCTTCCAGAGGCAGCAGCTTCTCTTTTTCCAGACTGGTCTGGTGCTTAGCGCTCTGCGAACAGTAACCGCAGTCCTCGGCGCACGCGCCGGTCTTGATACTCAGCAGGGTACTCACCTGCAGACGATTCGGATCGAAATGTTCCCGGTGAACGGTCTGGGCACGAAACAGCAGGTCGTTGAAGGGCAGATTCAGCAGCGCTTCAATCTGATCCTGGGTCCAGTCGTGTCTTGGTTTCGAGTGGCTCATGGCTCGGGGCTGCCTCGCAGGGTGTGACCCGGTCGTTTTTATTGCCGGGGTAAGGGATAATCGGGACCGACCATACTAAAGGATGAAAGGCGCCTGTCAACTGAGAAGGATCTCGATGATTTACAAATGGCTGAAATCTGCACAATACCTGATCTACCCGCCCACCTGCCTGCTTTGTGGTGGACCAGGTGAACATGGGCGTGATCTTTGCGCAGGCTGTCTTCGGGAACTGCCCCGTAATCTGAGCTGCTGCAATGTGTGCGCCCTGCCGCTTCCTGGAGAATCCGGGACATCCACAACTTGCGGCAGCTGCCTCAGGCACCACCCCGGGTTTGACCTCTGTCATGCCCCCTTTCTGTACCTCCCCCCTGTCGGGCGGCTTATCGGTGACCTGAAGTTCAACAGCGGACTGACCCAGGCAAGGCTTCTGGCCCGGTTGCTGGGGGATTTCCTGGAAACAGCCCTGGAGAATCCACCCGATCTCCTGATCCCGGTTCCCCTGCACCCCTCCCGACTCCGGGAACGGGGATACAACCAGTCCCTGGAACTCGCCCGGCCGCTGAGCAGGCAGTTCGGCATCCCCTTGAAATACAACCACTGCACCCGAATCCGCGCGACCCCCCATCAGCTTTCACTGAAAAAACAGGATCGCACCCGCAACGTCAGGGGTGGGTTTCGCGTATCGGGCCAACTCGATGCACGACACGTGGCGCTGATCGATGATGTCGTCACAACAGGCGCCACGGCCTCGGAACTGGCGAAGGTTGTTAAAAAAGTGGGTGTTGAGCGCGTGGATGTCTGGGCGGTGGCGAGGACACCTTAGAAGAAAGTTACCAGTAACTGGTAACTTGAATCAAACCCTGGAACCGACAAATCCCTTGCGTTGTATCAAAGCCCGGAAAGGAGATCCCTATTTATAATGTTCCAGTAGCCTGCAGCAGAAAGGCAAGGGGTGGTTTGCGCAATTACATATGGAACCATTTTCCAGATTCTTTGATAGACAGGAATATAAATCATGCTTGGCGAAATGCACGATATACTTCACGAATTTCCCAACCGGGAGGAGGTCATCAAGGATCTCCATGATAAGGATCCCGAGTTTGCACAGTTGATGGACGAGCACGACAAACTCGACAACGAGATTCGGGATCTGGAAGAACACGATCAGCCGACCTCCGACTTCCGTATGGAGGAGTTGAAGAAAAAACGCGCGTTTCTGAAAGACCGGATCTACGAGATCCTGCGCCACCAGAACTGAGATTACCCGATTACCGCCCGCTTCCGGAGGCCGTCCGCTGCCTTTGGGGGGTGGTTATGCGCGGGACTTTCCAACCTGATTCGGACTTTCGGGATAGAAATCAATGCAACAGCTCAAACTCGGAATCCCCAAGGGGAGCCTGGAGTCATCCACGATCAACCTGTTCAAACAGGCAGGTTGGAATATCACACCGCATTCTCGCAACTATTTCCCCTCCATCAATGATGCCGATATAAACTGCTCCCTGGTGCGTTCACAGGAAATGGCGCCTTACGTCGCCAACGGCACCCTGGACCTGGGGCTCACCGGGCATGACTGGATACTGGAAACGGAATCCGACGTGGAAGAGATCTGCGAACTGGTTTATTCAAAGAGTTCGGACCAGCCCGCCCGCTGGGTTCTGGTAGTCCCCAAAGACTCGCCCATTCAGTCCCCGCTGGATCTACAGGGCAAACGTGTCGCCACTGAGCTGGTCGGATTCACCCGCCGCTATCTGGCCGATCAGGGCATCGAGGCAACAGTGGAGTTTTCCTGGGGTGCTACGGAGGCAAAAGTGGTTGAGGGGCTGGTGGATGCGGTGGTAGAGATCACCGAGACCGGCAGCACCATCAAGGCGCACGGTCTGCGCATCGTCTGCGACCTGCTCTACACCGAGACCCGTCTGATCAGCAACCGCGGTGCCATGGCCGACCCCTGGAAACGGGCCAAGATCGAGCAGATCGCCACACTGCTCCAGGCAGCACTCAAGGCGCGTCAGAAAGTGGCCCTCAAGATGAACGTACCGGCCAGCGTCCTGGACGATGTGGTGGCCATACTGCCCAGCCTCCATGCACCCACCGTGAACCAC
>JAHEHQ010000008.1 GCA_024644505.1 Gammaproteobacteria bacterium | reverse complement strand
TCGTAACCTTGTCGGCGAGTTGCATCATGTTGGGGAGGTTGTAGAGCAGAAGAGCGATCACACCTACTGCGGCGGCGAAAGTGACGCCGCCGATTATGTTGACCAGCACGTTTTGCCTGCCGCTCTTGTCTGCCAATGCCTTGGCAACCGTCTGAAGATTGACCAGGCCCATGAACCGGTCACCCCGATATACCACCAGTCTGCGGCATACGTGGCTGTGCATCTTCTTTATGGCCTCCTGACACGAACTTTCGCTGGAGATCGAAACCAGATCGCGGGTGCAGACTTCACCCAGTTTCAGGTTAGCCGGGTCTATGCCCTGGCTTACCACCCGGGTAATAAGATCACGTTCCGTGAAGAGTCCGGCAACGCTGTTGGAACCTGTAATCACCAGCGATCCGACGTTCTTCTGCGCCATCAGAGCGACGCCCTCCTGTACCGTCCTGGATTCATCCATCGAGGCAACGGATTCGGAAACCAGGCTGTGTATCTTGCATTTCATGGTTTGTAGCCCCCTGGGAGGCGGATAGTTCCTGGAGATATACTCACTGGTGTAACGCCTCGAACGGCAGATCTCATCCAGCAGGATTTAGCAATAAACAGGCCATTTACCTGTCACTTGGACCAGAAACACGAAAAATGCGCATTGGTGTCCGGCTCAGATGTTCGTCATGATGCACTGCACAATCAGCGATTCTGCGTAACTTACATGATTGCATGGTTAATGTGAACCGGATTGGTGCGTTGTTGGGTGTCTTTCGGAAGGCAGGCCCTGTTGTGGGGCGTCCCCCAGGGATCACAAATGAGTCTCGGAAGTCATTTTGTACAGCCGCCCGGTCGTCCCTCTACGGGTTGTATGCGAAGGTAACCAGCCGGCCCACATCCAGTTTCACACCGATACGCTCACCTATAGCGTGATTATGATGGCTCTGTACCAAACAGAGCACCCGGGTCTCCTCGTTGAGGCGCAGGGTGTACAGGTACTCGGCGCCCTGGAATACACGGTCCAGAACCTCGAGCCGGAACGGGCTGTCGTCGTCGTGCACGAGGTCGCTGGGTCGCAGGAGCAGTTCCACTGTCTCCCCGGGCCTCAGATCCGCATTGCGGTTTGCCTCCACGATGCCAAGCGCGGTTTCGATCCTGGGTCCGTCGATAACCTGCCCCGTGAGCATGGCCCCCCTTCCGATGAAATCGGCAACGAACCGGTCTGCGGGTCGGTGGTAGAGGCTGTAACCGTCGGCCCATTGGAGCATGCGGCCCTCCATCATGACACCGATTCGATCAGCCATGGCGAAGGCCTCCAGCTGATCATGGGTCACCAGGATGGCAGTGATCCGGTCGTGCTTCAGTATCTCCCTTACTTCCCTGGCCAACTGACTGCGAAGTTCCACATCGAGGCCGGAGAAGGGCTCGTCCAGCAGCAGGATATCGGGACGCGGCGCCATGGCCCGAACCAGGGCAACCCGCTGCTGCTGTCCACCGGATAGCTGATGGGGATATTTCGTACCCATACCTTCCATGTCCACCAGCACCAGCAGCTCCTCAACCCGCTGCCGGCGTGCCTGCCTGGAAAGCCCGCGCAGCCCGAAGCCGATGTTTTTCGACACGGTGAGGTGGGGGTAGAGGGCAAAATCCTGAAAAACCATGCCGACATTCCGGTGTTCCGGCGCCAGCGTCGTTCCCGGGCGCGTCACGCAGCGACCCCGCAGCAGGATTTCCCCCGATACGGCGGGCTCGAAACCGGCAATGGCACGGAGCAGGCTGGTCTTGCCGCAGCCGCTTGGACCCAGCAGACAACCGATTTCTCCGGTCTCCAACTTGAATCCCGCATCGGCCACTGCCGCCTTGCCGTCGTAGGCGACGGTCAGGTTCTTTACTTCAAGCTGTTCGTTCATGGCGGGAACGGCCGATGGACCGGCTCAGCAGGATCACCGGTACAATGCCCACGGCAACGATGGTGAGCGATGCCAGGGAGGCATCGGCCAGCCTTTCGTCAGAGGCCAGTTCGTAGGCGCGAACGGCAAGCGTATTGAAGTTGAACGGTCTCAATATCAAGGTCGCAGGCAGTTCTTTGAGTACGTCGACAAAGACCAGGAGCAGGGCCGTCACCAGGCTGCCCTTGAGCATGGGAATATGGACCCGTCGAACGGTCTCGGCGGCACCGGCACCCATGGAACGGGATACTTCGTCCATGGAGGGCCGTATCCTTGCGAGACCGGCTTCCACGGTCTGCAGCGAAACCGCCAGAAAACGCACCAGGTAGGCAAACAGCAGAGCCGCCAGGGTACCACTCAGGAGCAGTCCGGTGGAGATGCCGAACTGATTGCGCATCCAGGAATCCAGACCGTTGTCGAAGGCGGCAAACGGGATCATGACCCCTACGGCAATCACGGTGCCGGGAACCGCATAACCCATGCCGGCAATCCGTACGGCGAACTGAACGGCCCAGTTTCCGTAGAGTCGTCGGCCGTAGCCCAGGATCAGGGCAAGTGCCAGGGCGAGCAGGGCGGCGATGCCGGCCAGTTCCAGACTGTGCCACACCAGGGACAGAAACTGGCCGTCCAACCGCTCCTCGGCGGTGGTGGCGGCCCAGATCAACAACTGTCCCGCCGGCAGCAGAAAACCGAAAAACAGGATGCCGAAGCAGAAAAGGGCGGCGCCGGTCCCGCGCCACCCTGTGAGAGGGTATCGCCGAAGTGCCTGATGGCGCTGACTGGTGTGATGATAGCGGGCACTGCGGCGTGAGCCGCGTTCCAGCAACACCAGCACGAAGACGAACAGCAGAAGCACCGCGGAGAGTTGTGCCGCGGCAGCAGTGCTGTCCAGACCGAACCAGGTACGAAAGATACCGGTGGTGAAGGTGGCGACACCGAAATATTGAACCGTCCCGTAGTCGGCGAGGGTCTCCATCAGCGCCAGGGACAATCCGGCGACAATGGCGGGCCTGGCCATCGGCAGTGCTACGGTGAAAAAGGTACGCCAGGGCCCGTTGCCCAGGGTCCTGCTTACATCCAGTACACATAGAGACTGACCGAGAAAGGCTGCGCGGGAAAGCAGGTAGACGTACGGGAAGAGTACCAGGGAGAGCATCAGTGCCGCGCCCTCCAGGGAACGTATCTCCGGGAACCAGTAATCGCCGTAGCCCCAACCGGTCCATTCCCGCAGAAGGGACTGGACCGGCCCGGCAAAGTCGAAGAGACCGGTATAGGTGTAGGCAATGATATAGGCGGGCATGGCCATGGGAAGCAACAGGGACCACTCAAACAGCCTGGAGCCCGGAAACCGGCACATGCTGGTAAGCCATGCGGAACCCACCCCCAGGATCAGCACCCCGATACTCACCCCCAGCATCAGCAGCAGGGAGTTCAACACATAATCCCGGAGTACGGTTGAGACCAGGTGTTGCCACACTTCCCCCGCAGGGACCAGCAGAAAACCCAGTATGACAATCACCGGCATGGCCAGGAAGGTCGCGACGAGCACGACACCGCCCCGCCATACCGAAGGGCCCGATATCACCGGGTGCGTACCGGTCAGGGATGCCGTGACTGCCATGAGGCTGAAATAAGTCGCCGATTCCGACCTATCCTATTTCCAACCCGCCCTGTCCATCAGTCGGACAGCATCCGGATTGAGTTCCCCCAGGCGGCTCAGGTTGAGGGTATCCATCTTGAATGTGCCCCATTTTTCGAGTGTCGGGCTGACCGGCACATCAGGGCGCACGGGATACTCGCCGTTGATGTCGGCATACCATTGCTGGGAATCGTCATTGAGAAGAAACAGGATCAATCGGACGGCTTTTTCGCGGTTTCTGGCAGAGCCTGTCACTGCCACGCCGCTGACATTTACATGGGTGCCGCGACCCTGCTGATTGGGCCAGAATACCCGCAGTTTGCCGGCCGCCGCTTTTTGTGCCTGATCCTTCGAATCGAGCATGGCGGCAAAATAATAGGTATTGGCTATGGCGATATCACAGATCCCCGCCGCGGCGGCTTTGATCTGATCCCGGTCACCGCCTCTCGGAGGCCGGGCAAAATTCCCGACCAGTCCCCTGGCCCAGGACTCCACGCGCTCGCTGCCGTCCGCGGCGATCATGGACGCGACCAGAGACTGGTTATAGATGTTGTCGGAGGAACGGATGCAGATGCGTTTTCTCCAGGCCCTGTCGGCCAAAGCCTCATAGGTGGAGAGCTTCGCCGGATCCACCTTGTCCTGGACATAGAGAATTGGCCTGGCCCTGAGGGAAAGACCGTACCAGTGGCCCTCGGGATCCCGGTAAGATTCGGGTATGACTTTATTCTGTCCCGGCAGCTGAATCGCCTGGGTGACCCCGGAAATCTTTGCACGATGCAGTCTGCCGGCATCGGTGGTGATCAGCAGATCCGCCGGGGAGTTTCTCCCCTCGCTCTGCAGGCGCTTAAGCAGGGCGTCCGCCTTGCCCGTTACCAGGTTCACCTGGATCCCCGTCTCTTCCGTAAACCTGTCAAGCAGGGGTTTGATGAGTTTTTCCTTGCGAGCCGAATAGACGTTTACCTCCCCCTCGGCGGTTAAACCCAGCTGCGGAAGGCAAAGGGACGAAATGAGCAGCAGGCGGAGGGTGAGAGGGCCAAAATGCATGAGATTATCTCCAGATACCAATTGAAAAAATGCGGGATATCAATAACAGTGCAAATGATAACTATTATCGTTTAAATTTCAAGGGTTGGTGAGGGAAAATGCCTGATTACAGCGATATCGGAAAATTGCCGGAAGTCAGGCTCTTGACCTCGGGCAGTTATCCCGTTCGTCCGATTGTCTAGAATGCCCTCAGTGAATTGGGCTAAAAACACACCAATATATCGTTAGAATATGAATACGAAAAGGTTCTCAACTCATACAATGGGCGCCTTTTGTGCGGCCATCTGCATCCTGATCCCGGGCGTTTCGGGATCTGTTTCGGATAGCCAGTACGAAAGTATCAAGGCATTGGGCATGCTCAACGGTGTGGCCCTGAACTGTCGTTATCTGGAAGAGACACAACGCATGAAGCAGGCCCTGGTCGATACGTTGCCCAAGAGAAGGGAGCTGGGAATGGCGTTCGATCAAATCACCAACGACGCTTTTCTGGCTTTCATCGAGCGCAACGACCCCTGTCCAGAGGCGTCGGATTTCGCGGCCTCCGTGGGTGAGGCCATCCAATCCCTCGAACAATCCTTTTCGAACGAGGATTCAGAATGACCCTGGTTTCCCGGAGAGGATTGCTGCCGCTTCTCTTTGTGTTCCTGCTGATTCAGGCCCCCTGGTCTCAGGCTTTCGAAGGGTTCCGGGTGGTGGCGACCGCCAAGCCGGTTCACTCCCTGCTGGCAGGTCTGATGCAGGGCGTAGAGGGCTTGTATCTGTTGAGGCACTCGGCACCCGGTGGTCAGCCCTTGAATGAAAAGGACAGAAAACAGGTCGAGAATGCAGACCTGGTGGTCTGGATGGGGCCGGACCTGGAGCCCTATCTTGGCGGCGTTTTGCAGGCGCGGCGTTCTGAAACCCGGGTGTTGAATCTGCTGGAAATGCCTGCCCTGAAGATTCTGCCGGCACGCTGGGACGAAAACCGCCCGGATCCGTTTTTCTGGATGGATACCCGAAACGCCATTCTTCTCCTGGACGAATTGACCCGGATTCTGATGGATATAGACCCCGGGCGGGCCCACCTGTATCTGCGAAACCGTAAGGCCTTTATACCCGGCATCCAGCAGATCGATCGGGAATTAGAGTATGGCTATCGGGGTTTGAAGGGGGGTATTGGCGTGCTGTATCACGATGTACTCCAGTACTTCGAACAGGCGTATGCCCTGAATACTGGCGAGATACTCTCTGCGCCGGAAGGAAAGGCGGTTACGGGCACCCTGCTGAGCGCGCGAGCCCGGATCAGGGATGGTGAGTTCGATTGCGTGCTTACCGATATCTCTTATCCCGCGCCTTTGCTTCCCCTGATGATCCGGGGTTTGGGTGTCGATACCGGAGAACTGGACGTGTTGGGCAGCCGAATGGAGGCCGGCCCCGATCTTTACGTGCAACTGATGAAATACAACACGCAGGTCATTCTGGATTGCGCGAAGGCGGGATTGCCACCCGGTAAGTCAACGAATGATGTAGCCAAGGCCACCGATCCGCTGGGTGGTCGATTCATCCTCACGGATCATCGGGGTGGCCTGGTCAGGGATGCCGATTTTCTCGGGCGTTACAGCCTGATCTATTTCGGCTACACCAACTGTCCGGATATCTGCCCCAATTCACTGCAGGTCATGTCGCTGGCTCTCAGGATGCTGGGTGAGAAGGCGGATCGGATTCAGCCCTACTTCATCACCATAGACCCGGAGCGGGACAAGGTGGATGTGATGCAGGACTATGTGGGTTATTTCGACCTGAATCTGATTGGCCTTACGGGGAGTCGGGCCATGATTGACAGGGTTGCGTCACAATACCGGATCCGATACGAAAAGGTGATGGATCCCGAAAACGACCCGGAGACCTACCTGGTGGATCACTCCGCCGGTATGGTTTTTCTGGGGCCGGATGGTCGGTTTATCAGCCGGTTCGCCTACGGTATTACGCCCAAGCAACTGGCCGAAAAGCTGAACGATGCCCTGCCCTGAAGGTAGAAACCGATTTCCGATAGATATCCGCGAATAACGGGCGCAAGGTCCTCTGCGGGGATCAGGCCGTGGACCTGAGTTGAGCGTTTTGAAAAAACTCGCACTGACGAAGAAATTCCTCCGTGGTCTTCGGCATCGGGACCCGGGCCTCCGACAGATAAGTGATCAGAGCGGCACCCTCCCTGACCAGCTTCATACCCTCGGCGATATGCTGTCGTGTGTGGACATTGTCATCCGCACCCGCAGGATTGGGTTCGAATGCCTCCACAGCCTCCCTGGCGGCGATGAAGGCAGGCCAGACGACGAAGAAGGCATCGTCCGTTTTCATGGTTTCGATCTGCAGTTTGGCGGAAGAGGCCAGGAAATGGAGTTTTCTGGTGACCCCTTCGAACAGAGAGTCGGTTTTAAGGGCCTCGATGAGTCGGGTTGTAACCAGATCGATGTCCGCCATGGTCTGGGCGATCTTGCGATAGCGGGATTCGAACATCTTGCTCACGGGCTGGGTAAAGGCTTTGAGGGGCTCACCCCAGAGTTCGTCTATACCCTCCTCGCCGCTGTAATGTTTGACCTGTTTGCCCAGTTCCAGCGCCTGTCGGAAGCACTCCTCACACTGGAGCATCAGCTCATTGTCGGGGCTGAGTTTTACCCCTCTGCTCTCCATCTCCACGATCGCAGTGAATATATCGGTGGCCCGATTGAACAGGGCGCCGGCGAGCATGGCGCCATTGACCCGCTTTCTGGCAGGGTCGGATTCCCTCTGGTAAGCTGCGCGGGCCACCTCGAGACGCTCTCCCGGTGTGTTGATACCCGATTCCGTGTGATGGAAGGTTCTGCGGGTCAGGCTGTCGATTTGCTCTTTTCTGTTCGCGAGGGTATCCCTGGGGACCGGATAGTATCGAATCCAATAGTTGTCGTAGAAGATGCACTCCTTGCCGTCCAAATCCCTGCGAGTGCCGTTCTCGGGTTGATCGCTCATGGTCTTCGGGCCCACTACAGGGCGCTGTTGATTTTAATGACAAACATTATACTGTGTATGGTAGATCAGGTATCTGCCTGTGTATATGAAAAGTCAGTATTCCCGGGTGATCGCCTGGGAACGGTTGTGAGGTTGTATCCATGTGTATAGGCATTCCCATGCAGATTGTCGAACAGCGCGAGTACTCGGCGCTGTGCCGCGGGCGTAATGGTGAAGAGATGATCGAAACCCTTATGATTGGCCCCCAACCCGTGGGAACCTGGGTTTTAAAACACCTGGGTATGGCCAGATCCGTTATCAGCGAAGAGGAGGCCCGGCGCATCGACGATGCGCTGGATGCCGTGGAAGCCCTGGCCAGAGGGGACGCCGATGTAGACATCGATGGTCTGTTTCCCGATCTCACCCAACCGGACCGTCGCCCCGGCGGTTGGTAGAATCCTTCCGATGTCTCAGGAGCCATCTAAAGGCGGCATCGAAGGCCGTTTGTTCATAAGGGTAAAGCACTCAGGCGAGGGCAGCGCGGCAGTCACTATTCATTCCACACGCCCGCTTTCCACACCCCGGATATTCACCGGCAAGACACCCCGGCAGGTCGTATCGACGCTGCCCCTGCTTTACAGCGTTTGCGGCACCGCCCAGGGGTGTGCCGCAGCGGAAGCGCTGGAGCAGGCAATGGGGGAGCCGGCCCATCCGGAAATCGTTCGCGCAAGAAGGGCAGTCGTCTGGGCCGAGATCGCCAGGGAGCACCTCTGGCGCATTGAACTGGACTGGTCGGGGTATCTGGGGACCGCACCACGCAAGACTACCCTGGCTGCGGCGGCAGACTTTATGCGTCAGTTTAAGAAAGGCTTGTTTCCCAATGATGATATCTTTGAACCAGGTGGGGGGGGATTGAACGAGACGCCGGATGAGGCCCTGGCACAGATTGACGAACTGGAGAATCTCCTCCGAAGAGACATATTCTTGGAGTCTCCGGAGAATTGGCTGGCTCTGGGGACCGAGGGACAGTTGGATTACTGGGCCAGCAGCGGTGCATCTTCCGCTGCCGGTATGTTGAAAAGGGTGGCTGAAGATGGACTGAGCGGATTGGGCCAGGCCGAGGTATCCAGCCTTCCGCTTCTGCCTATCGATGAACTGGAAGACCGATTCAGGGCGACAGATGCCGAAGCATTCATCGAGCAACCGACCTGGCAGGGCAATGCCATGGAGACAACCGCGTACACCCGGCAGATTGAACATCCGCTGCTGCGGAATCTGGGTAGGCGATACGGTAACGGTCTGAAGCCGCGGCTCACGGCACGTCTTATTGAGATTGCAAAAATACCCGGCAGGCTGAGGTCAGCGATACAGGAAGGGGAATCTCTGGAAGACCCGACTGCGGGCTGCGGATCGCTTGTTCCGGGAACCGGCATCTCCCAACTGGAAGCCTCCCGGGGGCGTTTGATACACCGGGTCGAACTGGATGAGGGTGTTGTAAGGCGTTATCGGATTCTGGCTCCCACCGAATGGAACTTTCACAGACGCGGGATCCTGGTGCGCGCCCTGTCCGCCATCGAGTCTCAATCCATTGAAGCCCTCAGGCGGAAAACAGATCTATTGATCAGTGCAATCGATCCCTGCGTAGGTTATAGCCTGGAAATCGGTTAAGTATCCCGTTCGAAGCAGTGTTTTTCCGCCTTTATCCTGCGAAGTATCGCGATCCGTTCCTCTGCCGGCTGATTGCGGGCCCGGTCAGACAGGGTACCGTAGGTGGGTACGAGGAGAAGAGCATAGGCAACGGGCGCCATGGTGGTTCCGACGAAAATTGCCGCTCCAACATAGGGGTCCTCGTAAAATCCGGGCCTGTAGCTATATGTCAGGGGGACCTGGGCGGCAATCTCCCGTTCCAGTTCGATACAGGATTTAGCGATGTCCTCCGGTGTAAATTCCGGTAGTACGGGCGCGCGGTAGAAGGCGGATGTCTGCTGGGAGACGCCTGCCAGGGACAGCACGACCAGCAGGGGCCCCATCAGGCGCATTCGGGCAGACAGGATTATCTTCAACATGAGGGTGATCTCCTGTAACAGGGTTCCGCACTGATCTCCAGTATACAACGGCCGGGCCGGTAAATGATTGAGGGTGCAATGGGCAACCCGTTGGAAAAGCACATTTTTGTTCAGGGATTATTGATTGGTGGTCATTTGCAGACCGGTATTCCAGAACTGCTCGAGACAGCCGATACGACAGCGGCGAGATATCCGGAAAACCTCTATACAATGCGAACGACAAACAGTTTTTTGGATCACTGAACCCCATACTGGAGCGGAGCCTTGAATATCAAAAATACCGCCGGATTCATCGAAGACCTGCGCAGCTACATGCTCGAAAATCACAGCGATGCCCATCATGTGATGCATAACCTGTTGTCTCTTGACAGGAAGTTCCTGCTCCACAGCGACGTGCAGGACAGCCTGCATCAGATTTGTGATGGGGAAAGGGGAGTCAGTCTGCGGGATACGCCGCTGGCAAACGTGATGGAATTGACTCAGGAAGCGGCATTCGACGCCAACTGGGTTTACCTGGCAATTCGCAGACGCATCGGTCGTTGGGCGTATCTGGCCATTCACCTGGACACCATGGATGTCCAGGAGGTTTCGGTGAGTGAGTTCCTGCGCTTCAAGGAGCGGTTGGTGGACGGCTCCGGAGAGACCGATGTCTGGCAGTTGGAGGTGGACCTGCAACCCTTCTCCCGGGAGTTTCCCAAACCGCAGGAAAGCCGCTCGATTGGTCAGGGCGTGGAATTTCTCAACCGCCGCCTTTCGAGCCGGCTGTTCGAGGAGATCGGCAAAGGCGACAAGCGGTTGCTGGAGTTTCTCCAGGTGCACAGTTACCGCGGTCAGCAGCTGATGTTGAACGACCGGATAGGCAGCGTGAAAATGCTGCGCCGTTCACTGCGTGGCGCGGTGAAGTTTCTGACACAAAAGCCGGCGTCCCATCCCTGGGGGGAGGTGGCCCATGAACTGGGTACGCTCGGATTCGAGCCGGGCTGGGGGCGCGAGGCATTGCGGGTCATAGACACCATGGAACTGCTGCTGGGTATTCTGGAGGCGCCGTCGCCGGATATGCTGGAGGCTTTCCTCGGACGCATCCCAATGGTGTTCTCTCTTGCGATCCTGTCTCCGCATGGTTGGTTTGGTCAGGCCAATGTCTTGGGCCGTCCGGATACGGGTGGTCAGGTTGTCTACATACTCGATCAGGTGAGAGCCCTGGAACACGAGATGAAACAGCGGTTGTACGAACAGGGACTGGAGATTGAGCCCCAGATCCTGGTTGTCACCCGCCTGATTCCCGAAGCCGAGGGAACCAGTTGCGACCAGCGTATAGAGCCGATCGCCGGGACCAGCAGTGCACGAATCCTCCGGGTCCCGTTTAGGGACGAATCGGGCGGTATCGTTCCTCACTGGATTTCTCGCTTTGAACTCTGGCCGTACCTGGAACGTTTTACCCTCGATGCGGAGCGCGAACTGCTGGCCGAGATCGATGGGCGGCCGGATCTGATAATAGGAAACTACTCCGACGGAAACCTGGTGGCTTCCCTGATGGCACATCATCTGGGGGTCACCCAGTGCAACATCGCCCATGCCCTGGAGAAAACCAAGTATCTGTTTTCAGATCTTTACTGGAAGGACAATGAGGAACACTACCATTTTTCCTGTCAGTTCACTGCTGATCTGATCGCCATGAACAAGGCGGATTTCATTATCACCAGCACCTACCAGGAGATTGCGGGCACGGAAGAGAGCATCGGTCAATACGAGAGCCACAACGCTTTCACGATGCCCGGGCTTTACCGGGTGACGCATGGCATCGATGTCTACGATCCGAAGTTCAACATCGTTTCGCCGGGGGCCGATCCGATGGTCTACTTCCCTGCCGACGAGGAGGAGCGGCGATTGCACCACCTGCGCCCGGAAATCGAACAGCTGGTGTTCGGGGACAATGCAGACGGCCTGAGCCGCGGTGTCTTGTCTGAACCGGATAAGCCCCTGATCTTTACCATGGCGAGGCTGGACCGGATCAAGAATATAATCGGTCTGGTCGAATGGTTCGGGCGCAGCGAAGTATTGCGGGAAAAGGCCAATCTGATGGTGGCGTCAGGTTATATCGATCCTGATCGCTCCGGTGATACCGAAGAACGGGAACAGATCGAGCGCTTCCATGAACTTATGGATCGCTACAAACTCGATACCCAGGTTCGCTGGGTGGAGGGGCAGGTGGATCGGGAGAGAAACGGGGAGCTTTATCGTTTCATCGCCGATCATCGGGGGGTGTTCGTTCAACCCGCCCTGTTCGAAGCTTTCGGCCTGACCATCATCGAGGCAATGAGCACGGGACTGCCTACGTTTGCGACCTGTTTTGGAGGACCGCTGGAGATCATCGAGGATGGCATCTCCGGATTTCATATAGATCCCAATCACGGCGGCCAGGCCGCGGAAAAGATCGCGGAATTTTTCTCCAGCTGCGGTGATGATCCAGGCTACTGGGACAGGATTTCCAAGGGTGCACTCAAACGGGTTGCCGCCAGATACACCTGGAAGCGTTACGCGGAACGCTTGATGACCTTATCCCGGGTTTACGGGTTCTGGCGATATGTCACAGACCTGGAGCGTACAGAGACACAGCGGTATCTCGATATGTTTTATGCTCTACAGTTTCGTCCCGCTGCCAGCGCGATGGAGAATAAGGCACCGCAAAGCCAGTAGCGTTTCCCTGTTGCAGCATGTGTTGAGCGAAGCGAAACACGGGTTAAATGATTCCCGTGGAGTATATCCTATGGATCTCTGGGCAGCGTAACGACGGCCTCCAGGCCGACGGATGTACCGGGACGCAGTGTGACTTCACCGCCGTGAGCCCTGGCGATATTGCGGGCAATTCCCAGGCCGAGCCCGGTGCCGCCGGTCTGTCTGTTACGGGAAGTTTCCCTCCTGTAAAAGGGGCGGAACAGGCCTTCCAGTTCTTCATCGGGAATACCCGGCCCCTTGTCCGAGATAATGATCTGCAGCTGTGACGGGGTATCCTGGATGCTGATGTGGGCTTCCCGCCCGTAACGCACGGCGTTTTCCAGCAGATTGCCGATACAGCGTTTCAATGCCAGCGGTCGTCCCGTGAATGGAGCCGGTTCGGCTGTTTCTTCCAGGGTGACCCCTGCTTTCAGCTCGCGCATGTCATCCACCAGGGCCTCGAACAGCGCCCTGATATCGATGGGAACCGGTTTTTCCCGGCTTTCTGTGCCGCGCATGAAGTCCAATGTGGCACTGACCATCTGTTCCATTTCGTTCAGATCACGGTTGAATTTTTCCTTCAGTTCCGGCTCGGGCAGCATTTCCGTCCGTAAACGCAGCCGGGTGATGGGTGTTTTCAGGTCATGGGAAATGGCAGCGAGAATTTGCCCTCTGTCCTCGATATACCGGCGCAGGCGTCTCTGCATGGTGTTGAAGGCGCGCGCGGCACGGCTGACCTCTGAGGGTCCCGACTCTTCCAGCGGCGGACGCTGTATATCCCTTCCCAAACCGTCAGCGGCCCGGGCAAGCACCCCCAGCGGGCGTGTGGCCAGTCGCACGGCCAGAAGGGACAGGATGATGATCGAAACCACCAGAATGCCGAGATAGCCCAGCATCCTGACAGGCCATGTCAACATACGCTCCGGGATCAGGTGCCGGAATCCTATCCAGTTCCCGTCCGAGAGCTTTACCTGGGCGTGAAACCCTGAATGCCTGGGCGGGGGTCTTCGCCACGGCCTCTTGGGGTGTCGATGTTCAGGGCCGTCCGGTCTCCGAAATGACCCGGTGTCCCGCATGGGCACGACGGAAACAATCATGTGCTCATAATCCGGAAGCTGCTGCCGAAGCATCGCCTCGAGGTGCGGTGCCGGAATGGCGTCCTTGCCGGGTTTTTCGGAACGGTCACTGATTTCGACCCGAAAGCCGGGTGCCTCCAGGGCATGGACAAGCTGACCCCTTTCAACGTCGGGTATCTTTTCCACAAGCCTTACCAACCCTGAAATACGCTGGATCATGTTTAATCCCAGTCGCTGCTGCAGGATACGGTCCCGGTCCCTCAGCAGAAGCAGGGAACCCAGGGTTTGAGCCAGGATCAGTCCGACGATCAGTATCAGAACCAGGCGGCCGAACAGCGAGCGGGGCAGCAGCCTCATCGGTTTTCTCGGCACCGGGTAACTTTTGCCGACAATACGTATCCTTCCCCCCGAACCGTTTTGATGATATCCGGCGATCGGGGATCTTCTCTCAGACGCTTGCGCAAACGGCTGACAAGAACATCGATGCTGCGGTCGAAGGGGTCGGACTCCCGACCCTGGGTGAGGTCCAGCAGTTGATCCCGGTTCAGCACCCGGTTGGCGTGGGTAAGCAACACGTTGAGCAGCCGGAACTCGGCACCGCTCAGGGGGGCAACGACACCATCTCGATGCTTGAGGTGGCGATTCACCGGGTCCAGTGTCCAGTCATCGAAGCAGAGCGGTTGAGTGTCCGCCTCTTCCCGGGACCAGGGAAGTTCCGTTGAACGCCTGAGCACCACCTTGATCCGGGCCAGCAGTTCCCGGGGATTGAAGGGCTTGGGCAGATAGTCGTCCGCACCCATCTCGAGCCCCAGGATACGGTCCATCTCATCTCCACGGGCCGTCAGCATGATTACCGGTGTTCGATAGGTAGGGCGCAGATTGCGGCACAATTCCAGGCCATCTTCACCGGGCAGCATCAGATCAAGAACGATCAGATCCACATGCATGGTCTCCAGCAAACGCCACATGCCGCGGCCGTCACCCACCGCGCTGGTCCGGTAACCGTTGCGGTTGAGATACTCACCCAGAAGTTCCCTGATTTCCGGGTCGTCGTCCACCACCAGGATATGCTGCTGCTTGTCCATGGCATCATTTATAACCTAAAAAGGTGGGGTGCTGGTGGGAATTTTGTAATCCAATGTAACGGTTGACAGGCTGTTACATTGGATTACAAAAAAGGGCTTGCCGGACATCCTCTGCTTACAATTTGGTGATTAGATGATCCTCGCGAAGGGTGTGTTGCCCTCTCGATAATTAAGTAAAGGAGATAGCCATGAAACGTTCACAGCAGATTCTCGTCATTATCGTTGCGGTTGCCGGCATCAGCGCCGCTGCCGTTGCCACCGCGTCGGCCCAGGGGGGCTGGGGTGGTTGCAGGGGTTACGGTCCCGCTGCCTATGACCAGAGTGACAGGCCTGTGATGGGTCACAAAAGGTATGCGAAGAAAAAGGGAGGCATGCGTGGTGACAAAGGGCAGATGATGACTCAAAGAATGGAAAATCTGAAATCCCTGCTGCAGATCACCGAGGCCCAGGAACCGGCATGGCAGGCATTCAACCAAGCTGTTACCGAAAAGGTTGCTGCCATGGCAGATCGTTTCAAGCAGCGCGGCGCACAGGTGCCGGTGGCCGAGCGCGTGGAACGCATGCGTGCGGGTGCCCAGCGTATGACGGAGATGGCCGATGCGATCGAGACGTTCTACGGGGTCCTCACGCCGGAACAGCAAAAAATTGCGGATCAGATGACGCCAATGGGCCGTCGATTCTAAGTATCAGCGTTCTTGTTGAGGGGGTGGCGGCGCTACCGTCACACCCTCATCGAGGAATCGCTGTATCCCAAATCGGTTAACGACCTTGAAATTCGTATAAGATGACCGGATCTAATTGCAAAGTCTGTGACAATTTGAGTCGTCCAGCCAATGAAAAAGATTGGGCGTGTATGAATCTGGATAAGGTGTTCACTGTATGAAATATTTTTGTCTTGTGTTACTGGGCAGTTTTTTGACCTCTGGTGTGGCAGCCGAGGAGGTCGGCAGCGTCAGTACCAAATTCAAGTGGTTCGGCCCCAACGACAAGGTCGTTATCGAAGTCTTCGAGGATCCGGAGGTTCCCGGTGTCGCCTGTTACCTGAGTCGCGCGAAGACAGGTGGAATGAGCGGTGCGGTGGGCATGGCCGAGGATACATCCGATGCCTCCATCGCATGCCGGCAGGTAGGCCCCATTGTCGTTCCCGCCGCAATAAGGAGTGGTGAGGATCACGGGGAAGAGGTTTTCAAGAAGCGGACGTCCCTGGTATTCAAGAGCATGCAGGTGGTGCGCTTTTTTGATCCGAAGCGCAATGTGCTGATCTATCTGACCTTCAGCGACAGGGTGATCGAGGGTTCACCCAAGAACAGCATCTCTGTAGTGCCCGTACTTCCCTGGCCTGAAGGTTAAAAAATCAAAATGTTCCTGGGGTTTATGGGTATAAACAGAATCACCGGAAGTATCGTGGCAACCGCCGGACAATAATGCTCTGGGAATCAGCGTGGGTAGCTTGGCGAAATCAGATCCTGCTCACCGATAATATCCCCCTGATCGATGATGAGGTCTTTCATGGCCTGCCACAGAGGTCGGCCATCCCAATCGCCCTTTTTAGCAGCGTAAAGATAGTGTTCCAGGGATCTGATTTCCCTTTCGGCATCCGAACCGGCGAAACAACCTGCCAAGGTGCCCAGTGTCGTCGGTGGAGCGCTCGACCAGTGTAAGGCAGCCCATACCAGCAGCTCTTTACCCGCGGCTTCGGCATCGTTGGCAATACAGGCCTGCTTCAACTGCTTGCCCTTGATATCCTGGGTCTTGCGGTGAACGGTTGGTTTCGGTTTCGGTTTCGGTCTGGGTACAAGGGTCGATTTATCCCGGGCCTTTAACCACCAGGCCAGACCGGCGAGCACGCACGCAGAGGCAAGGAGACCCAGCAGCCATGGCAGCCGGATGGGGATGGAAACCGACCCCCCCTGGGAGAGGTTCTGTTCCGGTGCCACGGACATTCCGGTGCCGACGGGTCCGGCCGGAGGAGGCTTGGCGTCTGCGGTAACCGGGGGAAGTACCAGGATTCGAAATCCCGGTAATCGTGCAGTCTCCTGTCTGCCTGAGGACGTATTCCACCAGTCAATCGCGATTTCCGGCAGGCTGAAGTCACCAGCCTGCGAGGGAACAATAGTGATCCGCTCCTGCCGTAATCCCCTGATACCTTCACCGGATTCACTGTCCCTCAGGTAGGGCTTGTCCGAGTAAAGTCTGAACTCCGGGGGCAACTGGAATTTCAATGGCGGCAACTGGGATGCCGTCAGTCCATCTGCCGACAGCATCAGTGTGCGGGTAACCGGTTCACCAACCCGAAATCCGGGCGGTTCATCGACCCAGTTGTCAGACAGTCGCAGGTCGACCGCAGGCAACCAGGCGGTCGATGGGAATTTTTCGGGAACAGATATCACTTCCAGACTGAGGCGGTCGGATTGGGCACGTCGCACCTCGCGGTTTGCTCCGAATCCAGGAAGCGGAGCTTCGGAAAACCGGATTCCACCCGCGCCGGGTGCCATGACCTCGCCCTGAAACGTTGCCGGATCGATTGTCAATGATCCCGGCTTCTGCGGGAACAGAAAGTATTGGCGCTTAGTGACCAGGTATTGGCGCCCATTGACCCGTTCCTCGTACCGGCGGTCCGGGCCCAATCTTCGAACATGGATTTCGGGATCGTTTGAGCGAGGTGGAGACAGGGTGGTATTGCCCAAACCAACCCCTTGATATACCTGAAGCGTCAGTACCACCTGTTGCTTGACAAAGGGTGTCTTTGGTTCTGCGGTGAGCCGCAGGATAATATCTTCTGATTTTTCTTCCTGTTGCCGGTCCTGCGGAGATTCCTCAATTCTGAGCTGAATTGCCCGGCTGCGGTCTGCACCAAACCGAATTTCCGGGATTTCAAGGGTTCCCGTCCGGCGCGGAATCAGGGTAACGGTCCAGCCAATGGTACGGCTGAGCTCGCCGTTGATCATTTTTATGTTTTCGCTTTGCCGCTGATCGAGGATATCGAAATCCCGGGTGAGCGGTGAAAAGTCGGGTTCCCCATCCGGTGTCTCCTCCGTTTGGAGAATCAGCTGGAAGGACTCATTGGCAGCAATGGGATTTCGGGAGACACGGGTATCGATATCGGCCGCCTGAGCAGACAGGCCAAATGCAAACAGCAGGGTGAACAATATCCGATAAGTGAAGTACTTCATACAACGGGTAATCAGTCACCAGTCACTGGTTACTAGTGACTTTCTTCCTAATGATAGCGCCGCATCTGACCCACGAGTACGCCCTGTATCTGCACCTGATCAGGCAAATAGCGCATGGGTTTCATGCTGGTATTGGCCGGATGGAGGATGACAGCGCCGCGTTTCTGCTCGATGCGCTTCAGGGTGGCATCCGAACCGTCCACCAGGGCCACGACGATCTCACCG
>JAHEHQ010000007.1 GCA_024644505.1 Gammaproteobacteria bacterium | reverse complement strand
TTTTGCAGCATCTGTTCTGCATCTTTTTTCAGTGCGTCACGATAGGCCGCGTTGCCAATGAGTTGAACCAGCTTCGGCATATTCAGCGTCAATGCGTGCTCGGTCTGGAGGATGTCCCGTACTTCCTCCAAGCCATTGTTTTCAAGGAGTTCTACAGCCATTTTTCGGGACTCGTACCAGGGATCTTCAGAATTTTCTTCCTGGGATTCAGAGTCGTGGGATGTCTCTAAGTTCAATCCGAGGCTCACCTTGGTTCGATTCCACTGCGCAACGGCCTCTTCGGTGATGGAAGAGGCAAGATCCGGAAACGATTGGTTCAGGCTGTCAAGCCTTTCGGCACAGGCATTCAATGCCTGCTGGACTTTGTATTTTCGCTCCATCCCTCCGGTGCTCCCCATTCAGATTTACTCATCTGAATGTCGGCCGGATCGGGCTTAAACTTGAGGCGGCCCAGCGGGCTGGATTCGATCAGTGAACCTGATTTTCCTGCCTATTGGTGGTTGTGCATCTGCATATTGATCATGCGCATCGTCGCGTTCACGGCCGCAAACACCTGATTCGACTGCACGCCGCGGGTCTTGAACGTCCCCCGTTCGTCATCCCAGGTTATGGTCGCTTCCGTCAGCGCGTTCGTCCGCCCTCCCCTCGGGATTCTGACCTCGAAATCCGTAAGTTTTGGCAGGGTGATGCCGTATCGTTTGAGCACCTTGCCGATGGCGTTCATGAATGCATCGAAGCCACCGTTGCCGATTCCGGCGGATATTTCCACGGAATCGCCGATGCGCACGCGGATGCTGGCGGTGGAATCCAGATCCAGGCCGGAAGTGATCGAGCAGTTCAGCAGTTCGATATGGCTGTAATCCTTGCTTTCCAGGACCTCGGCGATAATAAAGGGCAGATCTTCGGACGTGATGGTCTTTTTGGAGTCACCGAGTTCCACCACGCGCTTCAACACCTTTTCCATGTTTTCGTGCGTAAGCGTGATATCCAACCTCTCCAGGTTCTTGAGCAGAGAGGCTTTGCCGCTCATTTTTCCAAGGGCATAACTGCGGTGTCTGGAGAAGCGCTCCGGACTCAGGTCGGTCTGATACAGGCCGCCCTTTTTGTCGCCGTCCGCGTGAATGCCACTGGTCTGGGTGAATACGTCCGCACCCACTATGGGGGAGTTTTCGGCCATTCGCTTGCCGGAAAAATTCTCAACCATCTGGCTGAGCCGCGCCAGGTGGGTCTCATCCACAGAAGTTTTTATTCCCATGCGATCATTAAGATTTACCACCACCTCAGCCAGGGATGCGTTTCCGGCCCGCTCACCCAGGCAGTTGATGGTGCAATGAATGGTGGATATCCCAGCCCTGACTGCCGCGAGCGCATTGGCGGTTCCGAGTCCGTAATCGTTGTGGGGATGGAAGTCGAACTCGGACTCCGGGAAGCGCGCGATCATGTCGGTGAGACTGGCAGACACCTCTTCCGGTGTGAGAACCCCCAGGGTGTCGGGCAGCATGAAATGACTGATTCCCGCATTCTGCAGCCGCTCCATCAGTTCATAGACATAATCGGGATTATCCCGGTAGCCGTTGGACCAGTCTTCGAGATAAAGATTGACCCTGAGCCCCTGTTTATGGGCATAGTTTATGGTTTTGCGGATATCTCCCGCATGTTGGGCCAGCGTCTTGTGCAATTGATTCGAACAATGCTTTTCACTGCCCTTCGCCAGAAGGTTTATGACCCTGCCGCCGGCATCACATATCCAGTCGACGCTTTTTTTGAAGTCGACGAATCCGAGCACCTCGATTCGGTCGGCCAACCCCATGGTGTCTGCCCACTCGATGATATTCGCAACCGCCTCTTTCTCTCCTTCGGATACCCTGGCAGACGCCACCTCAATTCGGTCAACACGCAACTGTTCCAGCAATGCCTTGGCGATATTGAGTTTTTCAGCCGGAGAAAAAGAGACGCCATGGGTCTGCTCACCATCACGGAGCGTGGTGTCCAGGATGCTGACCTGTCGTTTTTGCTTAGCCATTAGCTTTTGGAAAACCTTTTCCTAGTGTTGTTTCGATATACCGCTTGATCGCCTGGGTCTCCGCCGGAAGCCGTTGGCAGCGCGTCTCTTTCTCCATCAGGCCCTGCAGGGAGGCCGGGGGCGGTGCTTCGATCCCGATGGCCTTTTTCACCGCATCGCCGAACTTGGCAGGATGCGCCGTGGCAAGACAGACGGTGCCAGGATAAGGTTTCGCGGCTTTCACGCCCACGGCGGTATGGGGATCCAGGATATAGTCGTTTTCGGCCCGGGTTTCACGGATCTGCTCCAGTGTCTGTTCCTCACTCACGGCGACAGCGCTGAAAATGCGTTTCACTTCTTCGAGCTTTTCGGCCGATACCGTCATTTCACCCGTGTTGGCCATCTGCTCCATCAAACCGCAAACCTGCTCGGGATCCTCGTCCAGGAGGTAGTAGAGATAGCGTTCGAAGTTGGATGAGATCTGGATATCCATGGAAGGACTGATGGTGTGATGAACGGATCGGGCCTTGTAGGTTCCCGTGTTTACAAACCGGGTCAGTATGTCATTGCGGTTTGTCGCCAGGACGAGTTGCTCCACGGGGAGGCCCATGCGCATGGCAACATACCCGGCGAAGATGTCCCCAAAGTTTCCGGTGGGAACCGAAAACCTGACCTTCCTGGAAACGTCGCCCCCGGATACCCGGCCCCATGCGTAAAAATAATAGACAACCTGGGCGAGTATTCTGGCCCAGTTGATGGAATTCACGGCGCCCAGACTATACTCGCGCTTGAAATCCAGATCGTTGAACAACGCCTTTACAATACGCTGGCCATCGTCGAAGGTGCCCTCTATGGCGATATTGTGGACGTTTTCGTCCAGCACCGTGGTCATCTGGCGTTCCTGGATGGCGGATACCCTGTTGTGGGGGTGCAGGATAAAGATGTCGATTCGTTTCTGGCCCCGCACCCCGTAGATGGCGGCCGAGCCCGTGTCCCCGGAGGTGGCGCCCAGGATGTTCAGGTGTCCGCCGTCGCGCTCCAGAAGAAGTTCAAACAGGTTTCCCAGGAACTGCAGTGCGACATCCTTGAATGCCGCTGTGGGGCCGTGGAACAGTTCCAGGATATGCAGGTCCCCCACGCGTACCACCGGGGTGATTTCGGAATCACTGAAGCTCCGATAGGAGCGTTTAACGAGATCCGTTAGTTCTTCACGGCTCAGATCACCCTCCACGAAGGGAAGCATGACCTGTACCGCCAGATCTGAAAACCCCATGCCTGCCCACTCTCCGAGTGTGGCTGAGTCCAACTTGGGGAATTCGGCCGGCAGCAGCAAGCCGCCGTCAGTCGCCAGCCCCATCATCACCGCCTGGGCGAATCCAACCGGTTTCACCCCGCCACGGGTACTGATATAACGCATCCTGATTGGTCCTCGGTACTCAGGAAGGCTGTCAGACTTAACATGGATTAAGTCCCACAGCCTCCCAAATGTAAGCCCTTTACCGGGCGGCCTGCCCTGCTGCCGCCCGAGCGGCAGGATTATATCAGTACGGCCGGTTCCTTACATTGTTCGTGGTCTCGCAGTTATGTAATGATCAAGACCGGTGACTGGTTCAAGGAACCTGTCACGATCACATTGACGGAGTGCCGGAGATATGTCGGAGCATTTGATTGATCCCCAGAGCAGTCTGGTGGAAAAACGCTACGCAGTGGTTTTCACCCCCCGCAGACAGCGCACAAGATTTCCCGAGAATTGTGTGGAAATCATGGCAAACAGGGAACAGGCGGTGGCACAGTCCGATCGGGACAACCGGCGTTTTCCGGCCATCGTCTACGGTCCAGCGCGATCATCCGAAGGATTCAGACTCTATTATCTGGTGGAGTGGCTGGATGAATGAGGGCACAGGTCTCGGGCTGGGCAAGCCCGGAAAATCGTTAACATTCCAGAAGCACAATATTTGACTTGAGCCAATTCCGGGTGCTAGAACGAGTCAGGTGCTTTTCACCCTTTCCCAAGCAGTTTGCCCGGGAGCGGGTGTATAACAGCAGAAAACAGCAGAGGAGTATAAAGAAGTGCAAATAAAGACAGTGGCGCTATTTGGTTGTCTCTTGACGCTTGGATCAACCGGCCTGGTTGTGCCCAATGATGCCGGCGCGGCAGGGTTCAGTCCCTTCAACATGATGAGTCCGGGTAGATGGTTTGGTCGCGGCAACCGATATAACGACGGTTATTACGACGATTATTATGGTGGTCCGGGCTATGGGTATGGAGGACCCGGTTACGGATACGGGGCACCTGGTGGCTATGGCGCACCCGGATACGGGTATGGGGCCCCGGGTTACGGCTACGGAGCCCCTGGATACGGGGCTCCGAATACCGGGTACAGCGCCCCCCAGCCAGGCGGCAGCTACAGTGCTCCGTCCTCGGCGCCATCCCAGGACAGCGGTTCCCAGACCAGGATACGGGAACTCGAGGATAGGATCAGGGAGTTGGAGACCATGCAACAGCAACCGGTGCCGGCGGCCATTCCGCAAAACCAGGATTCTGGGGTCTACACCCAGCCGACCAATCCGGTGTTCCGGCCCAATTAATCAGTGCCCGCCCCGAAACAGCATCTTCCGGCATTCGCCGGGATGGCGGGGTTTCGGGAAGACCTGTGTTTCTGAACAGAAACCAATTAACGCCGCGACCCCCAGGCTTGGGGGTCGCGGATGAAAGGGAAAACCTGGTGGTTTCTGTTTTCAGGGGCGCCAGAAGGGTTTGGCTGCTTCTCTGAGCGCGTCCACACGGCTGATCCCGATATCCTGCAACATGCGGTCGTCCATGGCCGCAAGCCGGCGGCGCTGTACCGTCCGCTGATAGAAACATTTCGCCATATCCAGGATGCTCGTCGCATCTGAATAGGCTTTCTGCCTGATGTTCGGAAGCCGAACTCCGCTGGCCTGCATCTGTCCATAAGTCGTCGTAGTCATGATTCACCTCACATGATCAGTATGAGTTTAAATTACGGCCGTCTGCTAAGATTATCCAATCGTTTATTCGGAAGTCTGCATTCAGGAAAGCTGATGGCTGTCCGTTAGGTCCCGGACATGGCAGCGACAGCTTGAGTGAAGGGTCAGGAAACAAGATTCAATGGATCTCTACCATCTACGAACCTTTGTGACCGTCGCCGAGGAGGGTAATCTGACCCGCGCCGCGGAACGCCTGTTTACCAGTCAGCCCGCTATCAGCGCCCACATCAAATCGCTGGAAAGAGAGCTGGACGTGGTTCTTTTCAGGCGCACGCCAAAAGGGATGCAGCTGACGCCGGCGGGGAGGATACTCAGAGATAAGGCAAACCGGGTTCTGGGGGCCGCGGGGGATCTGGTGGCCGAGGCCAAGGGGATGCGCGGAAAGGTGGTCGGGGTCAGCAGAATCGGAGTCAATACCGATGGGGATTTTCTGCGTCTTTCCACATTTCTGGGTTCCACTTCCAGGAATCACCCGCATCTCGCGCTGCAGTTCATCCAGGATGTTTCGGGAAACATACTGGAGGATATTCAACATGGTGCCCTGGATGCCGGGTTCTTTTTCGGCAGTTTTCCCGAATACGAGATAGAGGCACTGGATCTCGCGGAGATCGGTTTTCTGATAGCAGCACCCGCTGCCTGGAGTGATCGGGTGATCGACGCGGAATGGAAAGATCTTACGGCCCTCCCCTGGGTTTTTCCGGTGGCCGAGAATCCCTACTCACAGATCTTCGATCAATTGTTCTCGGAGCAGGGAAAGCTTCCCGAAAGGGTGGCCTATGCTTCGTCTGAGCCGGCGATGAATGCCCTGGTAAAGGCCGGTGCCGGGATTTCGCTGATTCGCGAAGACGAAGCCATGGCCATGCAAGTCAAATCCGAGATCGTCGTTTGGGACCGCATGTGTTATCCAATGACGCTTCGCTTTGGATTTCTAAAGGCCCGAAACCGGGAACCCCTTGTTTTGGCGCTTCGACAGGCTGCCGCAGATTCCTGGCCGAGGGTTGCCAGGGAAAACATCGATCAGGCCAGCTGATCAAACTGTTTGATCAGGGGCAGCTGCCGTTTCCAGAATCGTCTCAAACCACGGGGTGTCAACTGAATGAATCTGCCGTTGCAAGGATAGATTCTGACTTCATCCAGGGATTTTTCACGAAGACAGGCCAGCAGGTTTTTAACCCAGTCGTCCAGCCGCACCGCCGTCTCCACCCAGTCTTGTATGCTGGCATTCCAGACCGGCCTTACCAGCTCGGGATAAATCGCCAGGACCCTGCCGGCTTCCCCGAACATCTTATCCGGTTTGTCCGGGAGACCCGTGCACGGGATCCCGGTGGTTGCCGCCAAACCCGCGGCCAGCGGATGATGGGCGTATATTCTGTCATACGGGCGGGAGACATCCGTCGTGAGCACACCTCCCCCGGATAACCAGATTCCGTTGATCGGAAGTTTCCCCGCCTCTTCCCGCATTCGGTTTACCCGGCTGTCATGCCAAAGCATCTGGATTTCGTTGGTCAGGGAACGCCATCTCCGTGCATCAGGTCCCGAAGGGAGAAACAGATCCATGTTTCTTCCAACAACATCGCCCAGATTGCTGGTTTCAAGACGGGGCTCGAGGTTCGTGGACAGATACCAGCGGTGGGCATCCGCTATTTCCAATCTCAATCCCTCATCCCTGAAATGTTCTATACACAGCCCTGCCAACGCTTCGGCTTCGCCGACGGAGAAGGAAAGATCCATGCTGTCGAAGAGCAGCAGACGGTCCTTGTCGGGGCGCAGGAGCACAGGTTCGGCCAGGAACCAGAAACGTTCATCCGCTTCGAAGCCGTCACCGATGCGGCTCAGCGCACCGTGCGGATAATCACAATCGGTATCCCGTTGGAAACCGAACAACGACATCAGGGTGGTTTCCAGGTCACCGTCGGGCGCTTCATGCTGATAGCCCCGGGCCATGGTTTTTTCCAGTATGGGGAGCTTCGGGAGGCTGCCCGGGTCGGACACAGGCAGGGGGCCGAGGAGCCCCGGCACCAGCAGATCCAGGGACGAACCCCTCGACAACGGGTCAGCCCGCCAGCTGCTCAACGCGTATACGCATAACCCTTCCTTCAACGGAGTCCAGGTTTTCCATCTGGCCAATGGCCCGGTTCATATGGCGTTCCAATACGCGACGGGTCAACAGGACCAGGGGTACGTCCGTTTCCCCCTCCAGGGGTTCTTTCTGCTGAATGGCCTCGATACTGATACCCGCGTCCCCGAGTATACCTGCGATCTGAGCCATGACACCGGGTTGATCCCGAACCTGCAGGCGCAAATAGTAGGCGGTCTCCACCTCGTCTATGGGCAACACCGGCACATCCGAAAGTTCCTCCGCCTGGAATGCCAGGTGAGGCACCCGGTTATCCGGGTCGGTGGTCAAGGCACGCACCACGTCGACCACATCGGCGACCACTGCCGATGCTGTGGGTTCTGAACCGGCACCTGCCCCATAGTAGAGTGTCGGACCGACGGCATCGCCTTTGACCAGCACCGCGTTCATGACCCCATCCACATTGGCGATCAGGCGTCTTTCCGGTATCAGGGTCGGATGAACACGCATCTCCACACCCCGGTCGGATTTGCGGGCAATGCCCAGATGTTTGATCCGGTATCCCAGGGTACCTGCGTAGGCGACGTCCTGGGGTTCGATTTTTGTAATCCCCTCTGTATAGGTCTTGTCGAATTGCAGTGGGATTCCGAAGGCGATGGAGGCGAGAATCGTGAGCTTGTGTGCCGCGTCGATGCCCTCCACGTCGAAAGTTGGATCGGCTTCCGCATAGCCCAGGTCCTGGGCCTCGGCGAGTGCCTCGGAGAATGCGCGGCCCTTGTCCCGCATCTCGGTCAGTATATAGTTGCCGGTGCCGTTGATAATGCCTGCGGCCCAGTCTATGTGATTGGCGGCCAACCCCTCTCTGATCGCCTTGATGATGGGAATTCCACCCGCCACCGCGGCCTCGAATGCGACCATTACCCCTTTCGCTTTTGCAGCCGCAAAGATCTCGTTGCCGTGCAGGGCGATCAGCGCCTTGTTGGCGGTGACCACATGCTTGCCGTTTTCGATGGCCCGCAGAACCAGTTCCCTCGCCGGGGAGCAGCCGCCGATCAATTCAATGACGATCTCGATTTCCGGGGCGTTGACGACCTCGAAGGCATCCTCTGTTATCTGGATATCTTCAATGCCTGAAATGTCCTCGGCACGATACTCCCGGGCCGCGGCCCGGGTAATCCTGATACCTCTGCCCGCCCGCCTGGCGATCTCTCTTGCATTTCGGGCCAATACATTGGCCGTACCGCCGCCCACCGTACCCAGGCCCAGAAGGCCCACCTTGACTGGTTCCAAACCCATTACTCCCGTCCCATTTATCATATTGACTCAGGCCACCGCTTTTTCGTCCCTGCGTATCATTTCCCGGATACCACGAACCGCCTGTCGTGTCCTGTGTTCGTTCTCGATCAGACCGAAGCGGACGTGATCATCACCATGCTCTCCGAAGCCGATCCCTGGAGAAACCGCCACCTTGGCATCCTTCAGCAGTTTTTTGCTGAACTCCAGTGACCCCATATGCCGGTACTGTTCAGGGATCTGAGCCCAGGCGAACATGGTTGCCCGGGGTTTTTCCACAGGCCAGCCCGCGGCATACAGACCATCACAGAGCACATCGCGACGGTTCTGATACATTTGTCTGATTTCCTGCACGCAATCCTGAGGCCCCTCCAGGGCCGCGATCGCGGCTACCTGAATCGGGGTGAACAGACCATAGTCAAGGTAGGACTTGATGCGTGCCAGTGCAGCAATCAGTGTCTTGTTGCCGCACATGAATCCCACCCGCCAGCCTGGCATGTTATAGCTTTTGGAAAGCGAAAAGAACTCCACGGCCACCTCTTCCGCACCCTCGATTTGCAGTATCGAGGGGGCCTTATAACCATCGTAAACGATATCCGCATAGGCCAGGTCATGCACCACCCAGATGTTGTATTCGCGGGCTATATCTATGACTTTTTGAAAAAAATCCAGTTCCACGCACTGGGCGGTCGGATTGCCGGGAAAGTTCAATACCAGCATCTTGGGCCGCGGCCAGGAGTCGACAATGGCCTCCTCGAGTTTTTCGAAGAAATCCACATCGGGCACCAGGGGCACGTGACGAATGTCCGCACCGGCTATCACGAAGCCGTAGGGATGAATCGGGTAAGCGGGGTTCGGCACGAGTACCGAATCACCCGCCCCCATACAGGCCAGGGCGAGATGAGCCAGCCCTTCTTTGGAGCCAATCGTGACGATTGCCTGGGATTCGGGGTCGAGTTCCACCTGGAACCGGCGCATGTACCAGTTGCAGATTGCGCGGCGCAGGCGGGGAATCCCCCGGGACATCGAATAGCGATGGGTGTCTTTCCTTTGGGCAACCTCCACCAGTTTGTCCACGATGTGCCGGGGGGTTGGCTGATCCGGATTGCCCATGCCAAAATCGATGATATCCTCCCCCCTGGCACGCGCCGCGGCCTTCAGATCATTGACGATGTTGAAAACATAGGGTGGCAGGCGTTTTATTCTGCGGAATTCTTCCATCTCGGGCGTGGACACTGAGAACCTCTACCTACGGATACTGATTGTGTTAACAGGTTAAAGTAACCGACCGGCAAGCGAAGTGTCAAAAGAATTAAGGGACTCGTAGAATTACCGCCGAATCACCTTGTCATACACCCTAAATCCGGAAGTTCGAGGGATTCCCGGTGGCGAGGTTTTGCCATGGTTTTGTCCAGCTGCTATCTTGATTCTATGAAATTTTCCCGTGAAGACCCCGCAGACGGCTACGTGATCCGGTCATACAGTGACAAGGAGCTCGTCGTTGGCGACTCGCGCTACAGCTGCAGCCTGATCGTAATGCCGGAGCGGATAATAGCGGAATGGCATCCCCGATCTCCGGAACAGCTGCAGGCCGGTGATTTCGAGATGCTCAGTACGCTGAGTGTCGACCTTGTGCTGCTTGGCACCGGCAGGCGTCAGGTTTTTCCGCAGCCCCCTCTTTATCGCTCGCTGATCGATGCCGGGAAAGGGCTTGAGATAATGGATACCCCCGCCGCCTGCCGTACCTATAACGTGCTCATTTCCGAAGGCAGGCTTGTCGCGGCGGCTTTAATCCTTTAGTTCCTCGATGATCGCGGGCATTTCGCCATCGGGAAACCGCTTGACGACCGATTCGGGCAGCTTGTGCAGGGCTGCCTGATGAAGGCCGTCAGACTCCATGAGAATGAGCACCAGGACCGTGACCATGACCGGGAGGATTCCCAGTCCTCCCACCAGAGCGTAAACCGCCTCTTTCATCATTCCCAGCTGGGTATGTGCTATCCAGCCCAGTCCCGAAACAACGGCTAAAAGTGTCAGCATCAGAATGAACAGACGGCTGCGCTTGGCGCACATCTGCCAGTGGCACATCACATACCAGCTGTCTCGTTGCCGGGATCGGCGCGCACGCCAGAGTATGTAGATCAGCGTCGCAACAGATATAACCGGCACAAGGAGCAGCGGTTGTAAATAGGAACCGGCAACCCCCAGCGACGCAATGAACCACAGGATATGGTTACCTACAAGGTTGGTTAAGAATATCTCATGTGGAATCTTGGCTTTATGACTCTCTTCTTCTGTTATTTCAAATATCATTATCAGACCCGGGCAAGGCGCAACGAAGTACTGCTTAAATCCGAGGAGATCGGGAATGATACTATTTTATGCCAAATGTTTTCTCCGAGGGGTTCTCGACACCGGCCGATCAAAAACCCGATCCAGGGCTGGTCTCTGAGAACAGTGATAAACCAAAGTGTGTTACCCATTGAAATTCCGTAATTTTCCACCGATGATTGCTGCGAGTAAAGTAGCAGTTGTCACCCGGTCCGGCGATGATAATCGTCAACACCGGAATAAAGGGGCCGTTAACAGCCTCCGAGTATCAACCCCATGGAAAGAAAAATCTTTCTCAGCGTTTTCATTGCGGCATTGAGCGCCGTTGCACTGGCTATCCTGCTCCCCGGAGGCCGCACCGTAGATGAGCATCCCCGGCTGCCCTGGCTGATTCAGGTGGACGAGATGGGTTATTCGACGGTATTCGGCTTAACCCTGGGGAGAAGCACCCTGGCGGAGGCCCAGGAGGCCTTTCAGGAACAGGGAAAGACCAATCTTTTTGTTTCGCCGGAGCCGCGATTCTACTTTGAGACCTATTTCAAGGGGCTCTACCTGGATAGTATACGCGCCGACATGGTTTTCAGTCTGGAGGTCAACCAGGCAACTGCAGAGCAACTTTACGACAGAGGTCTGCGAATCAGTCAGTTGGGGGACGGCACCAGAAAAGTCGAGCTTGCACAGCCCGATCTCGATCTGCTGGGTGATGCCCGGGTGACTCACATTACCTATATTCCCGGTACCAATCTTGAGCCTGATCTCATCGCGGCAAGATTCGGCGAGCCGGCGCGCCAAATTGTGGAGGCCACCGGCATCACCCACTGGCTCTATCCGGACCGGGGCCTGGACATCGCCGTGAATCCTGACGGCAGAGAGGTTTTCCAGTATGTGATGCCTGCCCGGTTCAACGAATTACTCGAGCCGCTCGAAACACAAACAAACTAATCGACCCACAGTACCGGGCGGTCAAGTCCAACCAGAATGGAGTTAGGATAAACCCCGGGTCAACCACCGGTCATGGACATGACACGTACGATCTGATCCGGCCGGGTGTTGAATTCGTGCTTTTCGGGCTTTCTGGCGATCGCTTCGATGATCGCCGCCTTGAGTTCCGGATCGGTTGCACCTTGCCTCAACAAGGGTCGTAGCTCAAGTTTGTCCTGCTGGCCCAGACAGAGATAGAGCGTGCCCTCGGATGAGAGTCTCACGCGGTTGCAGCTCTCGCAGAAATGACGGGACATGGGTGTAATGAAGCCAATCTTAAGTCTCTCGCCCTTGACACGGAGATACTTTGCCGGTCCGGCGCCCTTCATCCTGGAAGGCTCGAACTCGAACCTCTTTTCCAGTGTTCGGCGGACCTCGTCCAGGCTCACGTAACTGTCCCTTGCCTTTTGACCGCCCGCACCCACGGGCATGGTCTCTATGAAACGAAGGGTAAACCGGTTGGCGATACAGAAATCAACCATGTCCCCGACCTCTCCCAGATTGAGGTCCTTCATGACAACCATGTTGATCTTTACCGGGTGAATATCTGCATCCCTGGCAGCCATCAGACCCTCGATCACCCGGTCCAGGTTGCCCCGGGTGATCCTGCGGAACAGTTCGGGATTCAGGGAATCCAGGCTGACATTGATGCGTCCGATGCCGGCCTCTTTCAGCTCCCGGGCACAGCCGGCCAGTCTGGAGGCATTGGTACTCATGGAGAGGTCGCTGATCCCCGGCAGTGCCCCGATACGGCGCACCATTTCCACGATATCCTGCCGAACCAGGGGTTCCCCGCCGGTAAGCCGGATCTTGTCCACCCCGAGCTCGCCGAACAACCGGATCAGACGCACATGCTCTTCGAGCGCCAGCCTGTTCTCCGATTCCGTGAATTCCTTGAAACCCTTGGGAATACAATAGAAGCAGCGAAAATCGCAGCGGTCTGTCACGGAAAGCCGCAGATATTCTACTTTACGTCCAAAAGGGTCTATCAGGTCAGCCATGCAGTGTTTCCAAACTGTTTGTCAGGATTTTTCTCTCTTGCCGTCAGGAATGCAATAGCCTGACAGCCGATCGGCTGTCAGGCCATACATAAACCTTGAGGAAGCTCCGGAATTCTTCGCCCGGATTTCGCTCAGGCTCTATTGGGGTTTATGACTGAACTCAGCCTTCGCCCGGGGTGTTCCAGGTGGGATCGAATCCCTCCGGCAGCGCGTGGGCGATACCCTTGTGGCAGTCGATGCAGGTATAGCTGGGTTCCTTGCCGTCTACGGCCTCCCAGTAATAAGGATCATGGGCATCCGCCCCCCGTGACTCCTGTTTCTCCAGGTCCATGGACTGGAACTTGTGGCAGTTGCGGCACTCTCTGGAATCGGTCTTTTTCATGGATGCCCAGACGTGCTGGGCCAGTTCCATGCGCTTCGCCTCGTATTTCTCGGGTGTATCGACGTCGCCTGTCACGAAGTGGTGATACAACTCGTTGGATGCCTGTATCTTGCGGACGATTTTGTGGATCCAGGGCCGGGGCACATGGCAGTCCGGGCAGGTTGCCCTCACCCCGGTTCTGTTGGTGAAGTGCACCGTCTCCTCCAGTTCCGCAAAAGGCGTCGCCTTCATCTCATGGCATGAGATACAGAATTTCTCCGTATTGGTCATGTCCATTGCCCAGTTGAAACCACCCCAAAGGACAATACCGCCCACGATCCCGATCACCAGCAGACCCAGAACCCCTTTTTTCGCACCCGTAGCCATGATTACAATCCTTACTTCGTGATGTTAACAACCCAAAAAAACCACCGATAGCCGAGCCGGAGTTGACTGCAAACGAGGTTCGCAGTGAACCGGCCCGATCACGGGGATCCTCGTGGCAAAACCGGGAATCTCCCGCGATCCGACGCGCTCCCGGCCCCCTACTTGGCCCCCTGGAAGGTGTTCTCCACCAGGGGTTCCGCGACGACCTGCGGCGCATGGCACTGATTGCAGAAATAGCGGCGGCTGGCGACCGTCTCGGTGACTTTGCCGTCACGGTCTGTGTAGTGGCTTTCACCTGCCTTTGGTGCATTTTTCTGCTTGTAGGTCTTCTCACTGTGGCAGTTCATGCAGGTATTCGCCTTGAGATCGATCCTGTCCTTGTCGATCTTATGGGGAATAGCGGGCGGCTGTATCTTGTAGCTGCGTTCTATACCGCCTTGTACCACCGCCTGCTTCTTCTTCGCCGGCTCCTTGGCATTATCCTGCAGATCCTGCCCCATCCGCAGGGAATCAACGGCACCCGCAATGGCCCCGCCAGTGAAAATCACCGCACAGACTGCTAAAAGGGTTACGATTCTCTTTTTCATCTCTTTCTCCGTCATCGACTCTATCTGGAATTACCGGTATGGGTTATTAAGCCGCGTCGACAAAAGGCCTCTCCTTCGTCTCGGCTGCAATGGATTTCTCATTGGCAAATCGGCTTCCGAAATGGAAGACATCTTCTGCGCAGACGTCGATACAACGCCCGCAGTTGGTACAGTTACTGGAAAGGATTACCGGCCCTATCCCTTTGTCTGCCCCTTTCAGGGCCGGGCGGATCACCTGCTCTTCGGGGCAGACCTCGAAACAGTCCATGCAGTCATCGCACTTGTCCCGATCCTCCGCCACCACCCGCACCAGGCTCTTGCTGCCCAGCAGGCTGTAGAAGGCACCCACCGGGCACACACGGCCACACCATCCCTCCTTGGATACGAATATATCGAACAGGAAGATTCCGAGCAGGATCACCCAGGCCATGCCCAGCCCGAAGACGATGCCGCGAAACATCATCGACACCGGATTGACCAGTTCCCAGACGATCGAGCCGGTCACCAGCGGCAGCACCAAAGTGAGTCCCAGCATCCAGTAACGGCTGTTGCGGGAGATCAGGGTGCTGGAACGGATATCCAGCGCCCGCCGGGTGCAACAGGCCAGATCGGTGACCAGATTGACGGGGCAGACCCAGGAACAGAAGACCCTGCCCCCGATGATCATGTAAACCACCACCACGATCGCCACGCCGATCAGCGCGTCCAGATGGGGAACCACCCCGGCCAAAACCGCCTGCAGCAGGACATGGGGATCGGTCAGGGGCAGCACCTCCAGGGTCTCGCTGTAGGCGAGATTTCCCTTCACAACCCAGATACCGGCCAGCGGCCCGAGCAGAAAAAGCCCGAGGATACCGAACTGGCTCAGGCGTCTCAGGATCAACCATTTGTGGGCTCTCAGAAAGCCCTTGGTCCGGGTGGCCTCCTTACCGGGTCTTGGTTTTCTGGCCATTACTGCTCTCCAAACCCCCGATTGAGCACATCCAACGGGTTGGAGGAAACCGGCAGTTCGCTCTTGTCCTCCTCCGACTCGATGATCAACCCCTTGCCCTGCAGGTCGTAGCGCACGCCTTCCGGCAGATTGTATTGGTGCTCCGCGTCCGGCGTTACCAGCGACTTTCCGCTCTTTTCCTTCTCCTCCCAGCCGATACGGTAGTGTTTGCCCAGTTCTCCCTTCGCCAGATGGGTCGGGAAGACCTTGATCGCCGCTTCATCCAGGATGCAGGCTTTTTCGCACAGACCGCAGCCGGTACAGGCGTCCGAGTGCACGACCGGAATGAACAGGGCATGCTTCCCGGAGCGGGTATTGTGCTGATAGTCGAGCGTGATGGCATCACCACGGATCGGGCAGACGTTGAAGCAAACCTCACAGCGCAGGCCGAGAAAGGCTATGCAGGTCTCCTGGTCCACCACCACGGCCAATCCCATGCGGGACTCGTTGATGTCGGTGAGCTCGTGGTCCAGGGCGTTGGTCGGGCAGGCCGGGATACAGGGGATATCCTCGCACATTTCACAGGGGCCGGTGCGGGCGGTGAAATAAGGCGTCCCCGCCACCACTTCGTCACCCAGTTGCCCCAGCTTGAGGATATCGTACGGACAGTCCCGCACGCACAAGCCGCAACGGATGCAGGCACCGAGAAACTCCTCCTCCGGAAGCGCTCCCGGCGGACGAATTGCCATGGCGGGCAGTGACGAGGCCTGCCTGGAATACATGCCAAGCCCCATGCCCATCAGGCCAACCCCACAGGCTGTTCTGAGCAGATTGCCCACAAACTGCCGGCGGTTCACGCCTCTGCCTTTGCCCTTACCTGAACCAGCCATTCCGTTACTGATCTCTATCGATCCGGTATCGTCTGTCTTCCACTTCGAGACCCCGGCCCGGCATTAACCGCCGGGCCGCGGATCCCTGCCTCTTATGCCTTACTGATCTTCACCGCACACTTTTTGTAATCCGTCTCTTTCGAGATCGGATCGGTCTGATCCAGTGTCAGCTTGTTGACCAGTCGGCTCGCATCGAACCAGGGGATGAATACCAGTCCCTCGGGACAACGGTTGCGGCCACGGGTTTCGACACGGCAGACGATTTCGCCGCGGCGGGAGGAGATCTTTGCCAATCCCCCGTTGCGCAGCCTGTACTTCTTGGCATCCTTCTTGTGCATGAACACCACCGCATCCGGCACCGCGCGGTAGAGTTCAGGCACGCGGCGGGTCATGGAGCCGGAATGCCAGTGCTCCAGCACGCGTCCGGTGCACAGCCAGAGCGGATACTCGCCGTCCGGCGGTTCGGCGGTCGGCTCGTAAGGCGCGCTGATGATGTTGGCCTTGCCGTCCGGCTTGCCGTAGAATCTGACACCCTCACCCTTGGCCACATGGGGGTCATAACCCTCGCGGAAGCGCCACAGGGTCTCCTTGCCGTCGATCACCGGCCAGCGGAGACCGCGTGCCTTGTGATAGGCCTCGAAGGGCGCCATCTCATGGCCTTTCTTCGGAATACCCTCAACTGAGTTGAACAAGCGGTATTCCTCGAACATACCCTTCTGTACGTAGAAGCCGAAGTGTTCGGACTCGTCGTTGTGGTACTTGTTGCCGCGATCGTCGGTGACCTGTTCGACCGGGAACTTGTCGACCTGACCGTTGACATAGAGCACTTCGTAAAGGGTCTTGCCGGCATATTCCGGCTTCTTGGCGATGAGATCCTCCGGCCAGACATCCTCCACCTTGACGTACTTTGAAAACTCCATGATCTGCCAGAGGTCGGACTTGGCCTCACCCGGCGCCTTCACCTGCTGGCGCCAGAACTGGGTGCGGCGCTCGGCATTGCCGTAGGCACCCTCCTTCTCGATCCACATGGCGGTGGGCAACACCAGATCGGCGGCCATGGCCGAAACCGTTGGGTAGGGGTCGGTCACGGCGACGAAGTTTTCCGGGTTGCGCCAGCCGGGAAGAGATTCATCGTTCATGTTCGCCGCGGCCTGCATGTTGTTGTTGCACTGCACCCAGAAGCAGTTCATCTTGCCGTCCTTGAGGGCGCGATGCATGGCGACCGCATGGATCAGGGTTTTGCCCATCGGTTTCCCGCTGATGTCCGTCTGGTCGGCGTCGTCCGTCTTTCCGTTGGCTCTCGGAATGGTGCCTGCAGGCAGTTTCCATACCTTCTCCGCGAACTTGCAATGGGCATCCTTCTTCGTTACCAGGTCGGCAGGCAGGCGGTGGGTAAAGGTACCCACTTCCCGTGCCGTACCACAGGCGGAAGGCTGGCCGGTGAGAGAGAAGGGGCTGTTGCCGGGCTCGGAGATCTTGCCCATCAGCAGATGCACGTTGTAGCAAAGGCCGTTGACCCAGACGCCGCGGGTGTGCTGATTAAAGCCCATGGTCCAGTAGGAGGCGACTTTCTTTTTGGGATCGGCGTAGGCCTTGGCCAGTCTCTCCAGTTTTTCCTTCGGAACCTTCGAGAGCTTGGATGTGTACTCCAGCGTATAGGGCTCGACCGACTTGGCGTACTCCTCAAAACTGATCTTGCTCAGCTTGCCGCTGCCTGCATTCTTGGCCGCCTTTTCCCGCGGATCATTGGCACGCAGACCGTAGCCGATATCGGTTGCGGTCTGGGTGAAGTTGACGTTCTTGTCGATAAACTCCTTGTTGTAGGCCTTGTTCTGGATGATGTAATTGGCGATGTAGTTTAGGATGGCCAGATCGGTCTGGGGTTCGAAAACCATGCCGTTATCCGCCAGCTCGTAACAGCGGTGCTCAAAGGTGGAGAGCACGTGCACCTCACAGCCGGGTTTGGTCAGCCGCGTGTCGGTAAGACGCGACCAGAGGATCGGGTGCATCTCGGCCATGTTGGCACCCCAGAGCACAAAGACATCGGCATGCTCAAGGTCGTCGTAGCAGCCCATGGGCTCATCGATCCC
>JAHEHQ010000190.1 GCA_024644505.1 Gammaproteobacteria bacterium | reverse complement strand
CGAGGGTGAATGGGTCGAAGGACTGCTGATGCCGGTAACCCTGGCCATCGACCACCGGCTCATCAACGGCGCGGACGGTGCGCGCTTTCTGGGTCATCTGAAGCGGTTGCTGGAGCAACCTGAGAATAGTTTTCAAATGTAGTATGCGTTGAGCGCAGCAAATCGCGGGGACACCATACCCGGTTTAACCCGTGTTTCGCTTCGCTCAACACAGGCTACCAACTACATTTTATTTTTTTACTCCCGTTCGTCCATCCAGGCCTGCTGGATTGCCTCCAGGATCTTTTCACCGGAATGGTTTGGGTCGTCGTCAAAGCCCGGCAACGCCAGCACCCAGTTACGAAGATCGACGAAGTTGACGTGCATGGGATCCACGTCGGGGTGGGCCTCGTCCAGTTCAATGGCGATATCCGGGATGTCGGTCCATTTCAGACTCATGTGATTCTCCTAGTGATGCTCTGAAACCATGTTGATGGTGTATTTGGGGATCTCCACCACCAGGTCCTCATCACCCACCAGGGACTGGCAGCTAAGGCGGGACTCGGGCTCCAGGCCCCAGGCCTTGTCCAACAGATCCTCTTCATCCTCTTCCGCCTCTTCCAATGAATCGAAACCTTCCCGGATGATCACGTGACAGGTGGTGCAGGCGCAGGATTTCTCGCAGGCATGCTCTATCTCTATCCCGTTCTGCAAGGCGGCATCGCAAATGGATATCCCGGGCTCGACTTCGATCATCGCCCCCTCGGGGCAGATCTCTTCGTGGGGCAGAAAAATAATCTGGGTCATAACTTCACTCGAACTCGTCGACCTTGTGACCGGACATGGCCTGGGACACACTGGCATTCATGCGCCGTTCCACATAAAACTCACAGGCCTTCTCCAGGTCCTGTATACCCTTGCGAATAACCTCATGGTCCTGGTCTTCGACGAGGGCCACCAACCCGGCGAGGGCGGATTCCAACTGTTTTCTTTCGTCTGCATTGAGCAGCCGGTCCCCATCCTCTGAGAGCGCGGCGCTCAATGCCTCGACCACCCGCCTGGCCTCCACCTGCTCCTCACGAAGACGGCGCACCTCCACGTCCTCCCGGGCATGTTCGAAGGAGTCGCGCAGCATGGTCTCTATCTCGCCGTCTGTGAGTCCATAGGAGGGTTTGACCTCTATACTGGCCCTGGCACCGCTGCTCTGTTCCATCGCCTCCACGCTCAACAGACCGTCGGCGTCCACGGCGAAGGTAACCTGGATACGCGCCGCACCCGCGACCATCGGCGGGATCTCACGCAGTTCGAAACGCGCCAGAGAGCGGTTGTCCGTAACCAGTTCCCGCTCTCCCTGAAGCACGTGTACCGCCATGGCGGTCTGACCGTCCTTGAAGGTGGTGAACTCCTGGGCCCTGGCAACCGGGATGGGGGTGTTGCGCGGAATAATCTTTTCCACCAGACCGCCCATGGTCTCTATCCCCAAGGACAGGGGATTCACGTCGAGCAGCAGGATCTCGTCGTCCGACTTGTTGCCCACCAGCACGTCGGCCTGTATGGCGGCACCCACGGCCACTACCCGGTCCGGATCGATTTCCACCAGCGGTTCCGTCTGGAAAAACGCCCCCACGAGCTCCCGTACCCTGGGAACCCGGGTGGATCCGCCCACCATCACCACGTCTTGTATATCTTCCCTGGAGAGGTCGGCGTCCCGCAAGGCGCGGCGGCAGGGGCCGAGCGTCTTTTTGATGAGCGGATCCACCAGTTCGTTGAACTGGTCCCGGGTGAGCAGGCCCTGCCAGCGTGCACCATTGCCCAGATCCACATCGAGTTCAGTGACCGCTGTCCTGGTGAGCGCCTCCTTTGCGGCACAGGCATCATGCATCAGCTGGCGCAGCATACTGCGTCCCGCGTCATCGCTGATACCCGCCTGGCGCATGATCCATTCGGCCACCACACGGTCGAAGTCGTCTCCGCCAAGCGCCGAATCACCGCCGGTTGACAGCACCTCGAAGACCCCGCGGTTCAGCCGCAGTATGGATATGTCGAAGGTCCCTCCGCCAAGATCATAGATGGCGTGAACACCCGACGATCCACTGTCCAGACCATAAGCCACCGCGGCCGCGGTGGGCTCGTTGAGCAGCCTCAGCACCTTGAGCCCCGCCACCCGGGCGGCATCCTTGGTGGCCTGTCTCTGGGCATCGTCGAAGTAGGCGGGCACGGTGATCACCACGCCTTCCAGATCGCCACCCAGTGTCTCCTCCGCCCGCATCGCCAGGGCCTTGAGTATCTCGGCGGAGACCTCAACGGCGCTCACATCTCCCGCCACCGTCTGTATCCGGGGCACCGCCGTCCGCTCCTGTGCATAGTGATAGGGCAGGCGGCTTCCCAGGGATTTGATATCTTCCAGGCCCCTGCCAACCATCCGCTTCACGGACAATATGGTGTTGAGCGGATCCTCGATTGAGCTGGCCTTGGCCTCTTCTCCCACGATCACCCCTGCTTCGGTGTAGCGAACCACCGAAGGCAGCAGATGCCTGCCCTCCCGGTCCGGCAGGGTTTCCGCATTGCCGCTGCGTACGGTGGCAACCAGGGAATTGGTGGTTCCCAGATCAATACCCGCTGCCAGCCTCCTTTGATGAGGCGCATCGGTTTGACCGGGTTCTGAGAGCTGTAGCAGGGCCATGGGGTAAAAACTGGTAGGTTAGAGGACTTCGTCAAGTTCGGTTTCGATGGACTCGGCGTCGTCCCGCAGTTTCTGCAGAAACTGCATCTTGCGCAACGTCTCCTTAGCGGCCTCCAGCTGTTCTGGCTGCCCCGTTTCAAACTGCACCGCCATCTGCCCGATCAAACTGTTGATGCGCCTGTTGATGCCGCCCATGAGCTCCGAGATGGCAGCATAGGGGTCCGGTTTGCCGCGGGCCTCTTCCAGTTCTTCACGCAATTCGAGCTGCTCCATCAGAAATGCCGCATCCTTGGTGGTCTCGTTATCGGCACTCATGTCCATGCCGCTCAATGAGAGCATGTAGCGGGCACGCCGCATCGGGTCCTTGAGGGTTTCATAGGCCTGATTGACCTGGGTCGCGCCCTGTATGGAGAGACGGCGCTCATAATCCGAGGCACTGGCATAACGGTCCGGATGCATCACCCGCTGCAGTTCGCGATAGCGGGTCGCCAGTCGATCCATATCGACAACGTAACTCACCGGGAGTCCGAACAGTTCAAAATAGTTCTTCTTGAAGTCCAGCATATCGTTCTAATTATCCTGGAATTCCGGGCTTCCGGGACCAACAACTCCGGGGTGAAAGGTCAGACGTTAAAGCTTTCGCCGCAGCCGCAGGCATCCTTCACGTTGGGATTGTTGAACTTGAACCCCTCGTTCAGCCCCTCGCGGGTGTAATCCAGCTCCGTGCCGTCCAGGTAAAGCATGCTCTTGGGATCCACCAGCACCTTCACCCCGTGATCCTCGAAGATCACGTCGTCCGCCTCGGACTCATCCGCAAATTCCAGCACATAGGCCATGCCCGAACAGCCCGACGTGCGCACGCCAAGACGTATTCCCAGACCTTTGCCCCGGCCCTCCATAAACTTCAGCACATGGTTGGCTGCTGATTCTGTCAAGGTTATCGACATGCTCTGTTACTCCGAATCAATTCTTGCGCCACACGTTAACAGGGTATCCTGCGTGACCCACGACCGGTCAGCTCAGGATTCAGCCTTGGTTCTCTTGTCATGGTAATCGGTCACGGCCGCCTTGATGGCGTCTTCCGCGAGCACCGAGCAGTGCACCTTGACCGGTGGCAAGGCCAGCTCCTCGGCAATCTCTGAATTCTTTATCTGCTGCGCCTCTTCCAGGGTCTTGCCCTTCACCCACTCGGTAAGCAGGCTGCTGGATGCGATGGCCGAACCGCAGCCATAGGTCTTGAACTTGGCATCTTCGATAACGCCTTCCCCGTTGACCTTGATCTGCAGACGCATCACATCGCCACAGGCCGGTGCCCCGACCATACCTGTGCCTACATCGAGGTCGCCCGCATCCAGTTTCCCGACGTTGCGCGGGTTCTCGTAATGGTCCAGGACTTTTTCACTATATGCCATGGTGTTGTGTCTCCAAACTTTATGCCGACAATACTTGTAGTGCTATCTGTTGGCGTCTCTATATAACTCGATGAGGGCCGAGGGCCAAGGAAGACAGTTTTCATGTTTTATCTTCCTAGGCCCTTGGCCCTCGGCCCTGTATTCAGTGCGCCGCCCACTGCACGGACTTCAAATCCACGCCGTCCTTGAACATATCCCACAACGGCGACATGTCCCGGAGACGGGTTACCTGATCCCGCACCAGGTCCACCACGTAGTCCACTTCCTCGACGGTGGTGAAGCGGCCGATGGTAAAACGTATCGAGCTGTGCGCCAGCTCGTCTTCCCGCCCCAGTGCCCTGAGCACGTAGCTGGGCTCCAGGCTGGCGGAGGTGCAGGCGGACCCGGAAGAGACGGCGATGTCCTTCAGTGCCATGATCAGGGATTCACCCTCCACGTATGCAAAGCTGACGTTGAGGTTGCCGGCCACGCGATGTTCCAGGTCACCGTTGAGATAAACCTCCTCCATATCGCTGAGCCCGTCCCACAGGCGGTTGCGCAGGGTGATGAGGCGCTCGTTCTCCTGGGCCATCTCCTCCCGGGCGATACGAAACGCCTCTCCCATGCCCACGATCTGATGGCTCGCCAGGGTACCCGACCGCATCCCCCTCTCGTGTCCGCCACCGTGAATCTGGGCCTCCAGGCGAACTCTGGGCTTGCGCCGAACATACAGCGCTCCAATGCCTTTGGGACCGTAGATCTTGTGGGCACACATGGAGAGCAGGTCAATCTTCATGGTCTCCATGTCCAGAGGGATCTTGCCCACACTCTGGGCGGCATCGACATGGAAGAGTATCTTCCGGGAGCGGGTGAGTTCACCGATCGCTGCAACGTCCTGAATGATGCCGATCTCATTGTTGACGTGCATGAGGGACACCAGGATGGTGTCTTCCCGCAGGGCCGCCTCGAGCTTCTGCAGATCCACCAGCCCGTTCGGCTCGGGATCCAGGTACGTGACTTCAAATCCTTCCCGCTCCAGCTGGCGGCAGGTGTCGAGCACCGCCTTGTGCTCCGTCTTGCAGGTAATCAGGTGCTTGCCCCGCTTGCTGTAGAAATGAGCAGCGCCCTTTATGGCCAGGTTATCGGATTCGGTGGCCCCGGAGGTCCAGACGATCTCCTTGGGATTCGCATTGATCAGGGAAGCCACCTGCCGGCGGGCTTCCTCCACTGCATCGTCCGCATCCCAACCGAACTGGTGTGACCTGGATGCAGGGTTCCCGAATATGCCGTCCGGGGTCAGAAACGAACACATTTTCTCAGCCACCCGGGGATCAACCGGCGTAGTGGCCGAGTAGTCCATGTAGATCGGTAACTTCATCGTTTACTCCAATTCTGAGTCAGGCGCTTTGGGCTGTCTGAATGTCCTTATCGAGGCGAACTTCCACCGTTCTGTGCTCCTCATCCTGGCGCTGCGCCACCTTGCGGGCTCCGCCCTGGGACATCAGGTCGTGCAGGCTGATGGTGTTGAGATAGTCGTATATCTTGTCGCTGAGATCG